>CBDUXJ010000001.1:0-49957 GCA_965371165.1 uncultured Syntrophobacterales bacterium
ATAAATATAGATGTCCGCCACGATATCGCCAATGACGGCAATTTTTACCTCCTTGAAACGGCCGATTATCTCCTTAAATCTTTCGATGGGTACTTCCATTGAGACCTGCCCGTGGGAAAAATTAAATGTCTAATCCCGTGCCTTCGGCTTTACAAATTGGTTGACCAGCCATTCGCTGGCTTGAATAACCCTTTCGGGCGTAATTGCTGTCATGCAACGGTGATCGCGGGAACAGACCTTCAGATGACAGGGACTACAGTCAAGATCCTCCCTCAGAACAATGGTCTTTTCAAGATTGAGATCGGTGTATCGTGGATCCGTGGGACCCATGATGACCACTACGGGCTTGTCAAAGGCTACAGCAAAATGCCGAGGGCCTGTGTCATTGGTAATGACCAAGGAGCTGGATTGGATAATAGCCATCAGGATATCCAGGGGGGCGATCGGGTCGGCCAAGACAATAGGTCTGTTGGACATTCTAGCCTCAATATCCCTGGCGATCTGTATTTCCTCCGGACCGGGAACGATCACCAAATTACACCCGTAGCCCTCAATCAAGTGATCTGCCACCCTGGCGAAATATTCTGGCTTCCAGCATTTTGAAGAGCCGTAGGCTGCACCAGGAATCATGACAATGGTCATGCGCCTTCCATTAACGCTACATCGCTTGAGAATATCCTGGGCCTTCTGCCGTGTAGCCGCTGAGACGAAGAGCTCAGGAGTTAGGGTCGACCGGGGGCACTCCAGCCAATCGGTGATCCTCAGATAGTATTCCACCATGGGAATAGGGACGATTTTGGGCCCTTGCCGCAAGGGCTTTATGGGATCGGTAAGCATCCAGCCTCTCCCTCCCCGCCTGTATCCGACACGGCGTTTTATACCGGCCAGAAAGGCAGGCAACGCCGAGCTAAAGGAATTAGGGAAAATGATGGCCAAATCGAAGTTTTTTCGTCTTAAACGCCTCGCCCATGAAAAGAGCCCCCGCATTCCCCCATCTTTATCGCTATCGTCAAATTCAAGAATCTCGTCGCAGTAAGGCAAATCATCAATTACCTTTTTGCCGTACGGCCTTACCAAAAGGCCGACATGAGACTGGTGAAATCGCTTCCGGATCGCCTTGATGGCGGGAGTGGCCATTACCAGGTCACCCACCCAGTTGGGGCATCGAATGAGAATCTTGTGGGGAAAGTGTTCACTCATCGATCGAACCAATCGCTCCGAACCCCCATGAAGTTATTGTACTTAATAGCGTAGTGTTCTCTGCCAGCTTTTGTCAAGAAGCCCGAAATCTCCTGATCCGCGGAACGGATCGTATCCTTGACCTTCTCCCATGCCGTCCGATCCATGCTCTCAATCTCCTCCACCAATCCGTGGTAAATAGTCGAAGATAACGGATTGCTCCGGGCATTGACAAACCACGGAAAGGCCATGGCCAGCTTATCTATCATGAGATTATGGGCCTCCCCAAAATCCAGGCACGACTCCTCGGTGAAGTTGGTGAGGGTCCGCATCTTTTGGAAATCAATGAAACCTTTTTGTTTGGCCATTTCGCAAGCTACTGTTCCCGGATAAGGGAAGAAGATCGACCATCGAAACCGCCCAGGGCGTATGGCCGCCAATAAATCTATCGTTGCAAACATGTCCTCTGTGGTCTCATCGGGAAGCCCAATCATAACAAAGGCCGAGGTATGAAGCTGATGGGCGTGGGCTATCCTGAACGCATTGATAACGGCACGGTTGGTCATGGGCCGATTGAGGACATCCCTTCGAATCCTTTCGCTACCGCTTTCAAGCCCAAACTTGACAATGCAACAGTTGGCCTTCTTGAGGTTCCGGGCGATGGTGTGGTCAAAGACCTTAACGTGGGCGTTGCATACGAAGGGAACGGGAATCCGTTTTTCATAAGCTAGGCAGAACTCTTGAACGTAATCCTTATCAAGGGTAAAAAGATCGTCATCAAAGATAAATACCTTAATGCCCGTATATTGACCAAGGAGATACTCCAGCTCATTGATCACTTCCTTGACCGAGTGATGGCGAAGGTATCGTAAGCGAGAGCGGGGAAGGCCGGTGTCCTTCCGATAAATATCGACCAGCCTGTGATTGAAACAGTATGTGCAGTGGAAGGGGCACCCCCGGGATACCATCGTGCCCACCCACCCGTCTTTGGCGTCAATCATTCTCTGGAAATCGAAGATCTCGTAGTCTTTGGGGGGAAGATTTTCAAGGGGGGTAAAGGGACGAACTCTATTCTCAATGACTCTCCCATCCCTCTTCAACCAGATGTTCGGGATCTTGGTCGTGTCTCCATTCTCCTCCAGCGCATTGGCCAAATCCAAAAGGGCCTCTTCTCCCTCTCCCAAACAGGCGTAGTCGAAGATACCCGTTTCCAGAACCTCACGGGGAACCATAGTTGCATGAACGCCTCCACATACGAAGGGGGCATCGGTCTGGCCTCGGATGGCCTTTCCTATCTCTAGTGCGTATTGGAATTGATTACTCACCACGGAGAAGCCAACGAGATCCGGGGAGAATGCTTTGACATCGCCCACTATTCTTTCAAGGTCGAGGGGATAATCCAGGCTTTCGTTAATGTTAAGGAGCCGCGTGACATGCCCGTGACGACGAAGAACAGCTGAAAGGAAAGCAACGCCGTAATTGAATCCATTTTGGGCATTCAGGTTGGGATTGTTAAAGAGATCGTGCTTCAATGGCCCCTAGGCGTTGACTATCAATGATATCATGACCCAATGAGATATTTCAACAAGCTGGCTCAGGAACGCCAGACAAAGGCAAAATCGATAAGCAGGCTTGCGATCCCGCCCGAGCCTAAGGGGGGAGATTCCCTATCGCGGCATGGCGATGATCTCCCTCACCTTCATGTCGAAAAATCGATTCTGATTGGCCGCCCGTATGACGATGGCGGAATCCGCTCCTTTTCCCGTCCCCGCTATGGCGATGATATCCTCGTCCACCGGCACGGCCCCGGCATCGGCGGCCATGATGGCACATTCAATGGCCGCCTTCACCCCTTGGGAGAACCTGCGAAAGGCCTCGGCTACGATCTCCAACAGGTCGATACCCCCGAATTTAGTCCGATAGGATCTGGATATACTGCTCAAGGCGTGGGTTGCGGTCACCACCGTGCATCTTGCCTCCGTCAAACGGGCTCTGTCCTCCTCCTTGAGCTCATTTTCTCCCGTTTGTGAATACCCCGTGTGGTGGGTGACCACGACCAGTTTGCCATTGTAGCCCAGCTCTTCGGAAAGGGACCTCAACAGGAAAGCCGTCCTTCCGCTGGCCGAAGCCACGACGACATAGCCGATCCTCAGCTGCAGGGCCCGCTCAATAGCGGCCCTGAGGGTCTTTTCCGTATTCCGAGGACCGGGTACGGGAAACGAGTAGGTACGGAGGATCTCCTCTGCCATCTTTTCATCCCCCATTCTCTTCATTCGAGTTCGCCTTCAAACCTCAGCGACTTCCTCCTTCCCCGGAGCATGTCCATGAGAAAGGAAAGCTCCCCATTTCTCAGGAGATACGAAATGGAGATGTACGTGAACATCCCCGCCAAAATCCCGGCCGCCAGGAAGAAGATCTTCTCCCCCCAGTAACCGCGACTCACCCAGGATGTCTTGCCGATCACCCAGTAAACAACCCATCCCATTGCGGTACTGGCCACGGCCACCTGGATGAGGGATCTGAGCATCCGCGCCCAATCGATCTCACCTATCCTCCTCCTCAGCCAGACCAGAAGGAGGCAAACATTTATCATCGAGGCCACGGAGTTGGCCAGGGCGAGCCCCGCATGTTCCAGGGGACCCATGAGAATAAGGCTTAATACCACATTGGCAAACAGGGAAACCACCGCCATCTTCACGGGGGTCTTGGTATCCTGCACGGCATAGAAGGCCGGTGCAAGGATCCTCACCCCGGCGATTGCCCACAAACCAATCCCGAAGTAGAAAAGGGCCCGGGCGGTCTTAAGGGTGTCCTGATAATCAAACGCCCCATGCTGAAAGAGAAGATGGATAATGGGGGTTCTCAATATGATGAGGCCCACCATGGCCGGAACCACCACAAAAAGAACCAATCTCACCAAGAAGGAGATGGTATCCCGAAATTCCTCCATCTTGCCCTCGGAGACCAATTGCGAAAAACTGGGAAGGGCCGCCGTTCCCAAGGCGATTACAAAGATACCCAGGGGAAACTCGATCAGACGATATGCGAAGTAGAGGTAAGATATGGAGCCTTCCAGAAGGAAGGAGGCCAAAATTAGCCCCACGAAGACGTTGATCTGGGCAACAGCCACGCCGACCAGCGCCGGACCCATCAATATACATATCCGTTTGATGGCCGGATGGAGGAAATGGAAGTTGAACCTGAACATCACCCCTTTTTTGACCAAAAAGGGGATCTGGAATGCGAGCTGGATCACCCCCCCGAAAAAGACCCCGATGGCCAGCGAGACGATGGGCTCGGTGAAGCGTCTATAAAGAAGATAAGCGGAGGCTATCATGGAGAGGTTGAGCAGGGTGGGGGCCAAGGCGGGGGCAGCAAAGTGACGGTGTGCATTCAGGACACCCATTGCCAAGGCGACCAAACCGATGAAAAAGAGGTAGGGAAAGACGATCCGGGTCATGGAGATCGTCAACTCGACCTGTTTCGGATCCTTGAAACCCGGGGCCAGAACCGCGACAATCTGGGGAGAAAAGACCATTCCCAAGATCGTCAACGCCATCAATACCGAGCAGGCCAGCGTGAAGGCCACATCGATGAGCTCCTGGGATTCCTCTTTCGTCCGGTGGACGATGTATTCGGTATAGACGGGAATGAAGGAAACGGTCATGGATCCCTCCCCGAAAAGCCTCCTCAGGGTATTGGGGATCCTGAAGGCAACGAAGAAGGCATCGGTTGCTAAACCGGCCCCGAAAAAATAAGCGATCATCATGTCCCGGGCATATCCCAAGACGCGGCTGAGCAGGGTAGCGACCCCCACAACCCCCGCTGCTCTGGCTATCCTATCGTGCTCCGTCGCGCTCATAGAATGGACCCTTGACATCCATTGAATAAAATGATTACATTATAAAACTCTGATGACCCGTGCCCGTACGGAAAGTAATTGATAACGATCCCATCCCCCGCAAGGAGGTGATGATTTGGCCACCCATAAGTCAGCCCTCAAAAGGCAGAAGCAGGACGAAAAAAGGAGCCGGAGGAACGTCCATATCCGATCCACCTTGAAAACCCTGATAAAAAGGGTGAGGTTGGCGGTAGAGGCCAAGGATAGCGATAAGGCAAGAACCACCTTAGCCGAGGTTATACCCGCTATCGACAAGGCCAAATCCAAGGGGGTGATCCACAGGAATACCGCATCGAGAAAGATCTCACGTCTTACCAAACTGGTCAGCTCCCTCCAATCCTCTCAGTGACATAAATCAACCACCATTTTCTCCAAAAGGAGCTCTTTCGATAAGCTCGTCGTCTTCATGGCTAGGTCGGTCTGAAGAAATCGACGAAATCCCTCCCGAAGGTTATCCTCGTTGAAATAGGCGGTCTGCTCGAGGATGGACTCCAGATAAAAATGGTGGAGCTTCAGCTTTCTCCCCAACTCCTCCTTTTCAACCCCCCTTGATACCAGGTACTGCGCCTTCCAAATCAAACGAAATTGGCGAGCAATCATACTGAGGATCTTGAGATGGGCTTCTCCGGCCTGCAACATCCTTCTCAAAATCCGCAATGCCTCAAGGGAATTCCTCATTCCAATGGCATCGGTCAACTCGAAGATCGTCCTCGTCCTCACCTCCGAAACGAGCTCCTCCACATCCTCCAACTCGATGACGGGCTTTCCCCCCACATAGGCCACGGTCTTTTCAATCTCGTTGTGGAGGTCCCGAAGGCGGTTCCCCACCATATCCTTAAGATATTCCGCCGCTTCCCTGGTCATTCCCTTCCCATACGCCTGGGCTTCCCGCTTGATCCACCCGATCAATTTTCCCGCAAAAAAGGATTTAATCTGGATCACCGCCCCCACTGCTCTTATCTTGGGGAAGAATTGCTTCCATGGCCTGTCCGTATCCCCCCAAAGAACCAGGCATGTGGAGGGGGAGGGTTTCTCTATATAGGGCAGGAATTGGTCTACATCACCCGGGGCAAAGTGGTCCGCCTCCTTGACTAGAATAAACCGCCATGGGTTCAACATGGGTACTGTCCGCGCGGCATCAACGATCCTGGATGCCGGAACCTCGCCAGCCGAGTAGACATCCCTGTTAAACTCCTGAAGATGAGCTGGAATAATCTTTGTACGAAGCCCCTCGATCCCCCTCTCGATAAGGTAGGGCTCATCTCCAAAAAGGTAAAGGACCCGGGGGATCTTCCCCTCCTTCAACCCCTTATCCAACGCGAAGAAATCCATGATCTAACCTCGTGTTGGAGACTTCCTCGATGAGCGACAGGCGGCTAAAACCCCTCGAATAATCTCCGACGAATTCTCCTTGCCAGTTCCATTGCGATCTTCTGGATTGCCCTCTCTTTTTCCGCCTCCGTGAGAAGGACGTCCGAGGAAACCCTGTAGACATCCGATTCCATAAGGCCACTTTTACTCCAAAGGACTTCTCCCTTTTTATTTCGTTTCAGTATTACGTCCAGGGCGACCCATGTCCGATACTCCAGCACCACCCCCGTCGGGTCATAGGCCACGGATGAGATGGAAAATGATTTGACCGTTCCCTCCATGATGGCATCGGCCTCATCTTCGCCGACGACCTTTACCCGCCTGTCCTTGATCAACTCCCTCAATAGGGCATTGGTGACGATGGTCTCGATGCCCGCTTCATAGGTCTCATTGATGAAGGTTGGAATGGCAATGGATCGAATTTCGGGGGATGGGCCAAACCCTTCTCCTCCAAGTCGATACCCACAACCCGTTCCCACCAATAGAAAAAAGATGATGGAAAAGTAAAAATGGCTTCGGACTAGTTTCATCATGGGAATGGTTGTGGGAACAGATACCCCGAGATATACAAAAAGCAATGGGATCAGGCGCAGACGATATTGATCAACTTCTTGGGGACGAGGATGATCCTTTTGACGGCCCTATCATGGATCAGGCGTCTTATCTTCTCCCTCTCTAACACCACCCCTTTGATCTCCTCCTTCCCCATCGAGGATGGGACAGTTACCCTATCCCGTACCTTGCCATTCACCTGGATCACCACGAGGACTTCCTCCTCAACGATGGCCTCCCGATCGTAATCGGGCCAGGGGGTCTTGATGATGCTTTCCCCCTTTCCCAGGACTTCCCATAACTCCTCCGCGATATGGGGGACAAAAGGCGAAAGAAGGAGAGTTGCCGTCTCAATTGCCTCCCTAAATACCGAATGTTCCGCTGGATCCCCATTCTCTTCCGGCCTGGACTGGTAAAGGGTGTTGACCAGTTCCATAATAGCGCTGATGGCGGTGTTGAAATGGAATCGCTCGATATCCTCCCCGACTTTCTTGATGGTCTTATGGACTTTCTGATGCAGCATTTTCAGGTCTTGATCGATGGGGGTTGCACCGGTATAGGGTTTCGTCTCCTTCATCCAATGGTGATTTTCGTTCACCAATCGCCACACCCTGTTGAGAAACCTGAATGATCCCTCCACACCCTGATCGTTCCATTCGAGATCCCTCTCGGGTGGAGATGCAAAGAGGCAAAACATCCGGGCCGTATCAGCACCATATTTGGAGACCAGGTATTCGGGATCGACGACGTTCCCCCGCGATTTGGACATTTTGGCCCCATCCTTGATAACCATCCCCTGGGTCAAGAGCCTCGTAAAGGGCTCCTTATCCTTCACCAGGCCCAACTCCCTGAGAACCCTCGCAAAGAAGCGGGAATAGAGGAGATGTAAAATAGCATGCTCTATGCCCCCAATATATTGATTAACGGGCATCCAGTAACCGACCTTCTCCTTGTCCAGGGGACCTTGGTCATAACGGGGCGATGCAAACCGATCAAAATACCAGGAAGACTCCACGAAGGTATCCATGGTATCGGTCTCCCTCCTGGCATCTCCGCCACATGTGGGACATTGAGTCTCAACGAACTCACGACATTCCGCTAAAGGAGACCCCCCTTCGCCGGTGAATTCCACGTCATGGGGCAAAACGACGGGAAGATCCTCTTCTGGGACGGGTTGGACTCCACACCGATGGCAATAGATGATGGGGATAGGTGCCCCCCAATATCGTTGGCGGGAAATCCCCCAATCCCGAATACGATAATTGACGCTCCTTCCCCCCAACCCTTTCTCTTCCAGGTTCTGGACAATTGCCTCGCGAGCCGCAACGCTATCTATCCCGTTGAACTGGTCGGAGTTGACCAGCGTTCCCTCACCCACATAGGCCTCGGTCATCGTCTCCGCATTCAACGGTCTATCCGGCGGTTGAATCACGACGATCACTGGAAGTCCATATCGCTTGGCGAACTCGAAATCCCTTTGGTCATGGGCGGGAACTGCCATAACCGCCCCCGTTCCATATTCCATCAGGACAAAATTGGCCGCGAAGATGGGAATCCTCGCCCCCGTCATGGGATTTAGACAATTAGCACCGATAAACAACCCTTCCTTTTCCGTATCCTCCGCCGTTCTCCCGACGAGGCTTTGCCGTTTTACCCTTTCTACGAATTCCTTCACTTCCCCTTCCTGGGGTGTTCCCTTTGACAATTCCAAGGTCAAAGGATGTTCCGGAGCCAGGGTCATAAAAGTTGCCCCGAAGACGGTATCTTGGCGGGTTGTGAATACGGTGATCGCCTCCTTCGAATTCTCCAGCGGAAATCGAATCTCGGCCCCCTCGCTCTTCCCGATCCAATTCCGCTGCATCTTCAATACTCGCTCGGGCCATCCCGGCAATTTATCACAATATTCCAGGAGATCCTCGGCATAATCGGTGATCTTGAGATACCACTGGCCCAACTCCTTTGGGGTCACTTCCGACTCACACCGCCAACAGAGACCCCCTTCAACCTGCTCATTGGCCAGCACCGTCTGACAGCTCGGGCACCAATTCACCAGGGATCGCTTCTTATAAGCCAGGCCTCTCTCGTACATCTTCAGGAAAAACCACTGCTCCCATCTGTAGTATTCCACATCACAGGTAGCGATCTCCCTCTCCCAGTCATAGCTGAAGCCCATCCTCTTGAGCTGCTGTCGCATCACATCGATATTCTCATAGGTCCATTTAGCGGGATGGACCCCACTCTCTATGGCCGCGTTTTCAGCGGGCATGCCGAAGGCATCCCATCCCATGGGGTGAAGAACACTATACCCTTTCATCATCTTATACCGGGCTACAACGTCCCCTATGGAATAGTTCCGCATGTGCCCCATGTGGATTGCCCCCGATGGATAGGGATACATCTCCAAGAGATAATATTTCTCCTTAGTCGGGTCTTCTTCGGCCCGGAATAGTTGTTTCTGCTCCCAATATCTCTGCCATTTCGCCTCGATCTCCTCTGGGTGGTACCTCTCCTTCATTTTACCCCTTACCTCTTTAACCCTTTACTTCGCGTTTTTTAAATCTCTACCGGTGAATCGGGTTCTTTAGGGATAACGGACACGGAAATCGCTCCACGGATTACGATCTCATCTTCCCATCAGCTTCCGGATCTTCAGCCTCAAGGCATTCAGCCTAATGAATCCTCCCGCGTCCTTCTGGTCATAAACGGTGTCTTCATCAAAGGTCGCGAATTCGCCACTATAGAGGGATTTCTCCGACTTTCGTCCTACGACGATACAATTCCCCTTGTAGAGTTTCAAGCGGACAGTCCCCGTCACATCCTTCTGGGTTTCATCGATGGCCTTTTCCATAACCTCCATTTCAGGGGAAAACCAGTAACCGTAGTAGATCAATTCCGAAATTTTGGGGATCAGGGAATCCCTGAGGTGCATCACCTCCCGATCCATGGTGATGGATTCTATGGCCCTGTGCGCAATGTGGAGGATCGTTCCTCCAGGGGTTTCATACACTCCCCTCGATTTCAACCCCACGTAGCGATTTTCAACCATGTCCACACGGCCGATCCCATTTTCCCCCCCAATTTTATTGGCCGCGGCCAAAAGGTTTGCCGGGGAGTAAACCTCTCCGTCGATCCTTATTGGAATGCCGTTTTCGAAATCGATCTCGATATAGAGCGGTCTGTCGGGGGCTTGCTCCGGTGAGACGGTCATGAGGAACATATCCTCCCTCGGTTCCAGCCATGGGTCTTCCAGGATTCCAGCTTCGAAACTGGTATGAAAAAGGTTCTGATCGCAACTATACGGTTTTTCCGCGGTAACCGGAACCGGAATCCCGTTCTCTTGGGCGTAGCGGATCAGATCCTTGCGGGACCTGAGATTCCACTGTCTCCACGGGGAGATGATGGTGATATCGGGGTTCAAGGCCATGTAGGTTAGCTCGAACCTCACCTGATCGTTCCCCTTTCCCGTGGCCCCATGGGAAACAGCATCGGCACCTTCCTTCTCGACCACCTCCATCTGTTTTTTGGCTATGAGAGGCCTTGCGATGGAGGTCCCCAGGAGATATCCACCCTCATAGATGGCATTGGCCTTCAAAGCCGTGAAGATGAAGTCCCGGACGAACTCCTCCCGGACATCTTCGATACAGACCTTGCCCGCCCCCGTTCCCAGGGCCTTGGTTTCCACCTGCTCAAGGTCATCCCCCTGACCCAAGTCCGCAACAAAGGCGATGACTTCGCAGCCGTATTCATTGACGAGCCATTTCAAGATGACCGATGTATCTAATCCCCCGGAATATGCCAAGACGATCTTGTTTATACGAGATGCCATATCACCACCATACAACAATTCGTGTCCGTTGTTCGTCCTCAAGCTCCACCACACGGCGGCCTGACCTGAGAACCATTTACCCCATCAACCACTCCAGAATGGCCTTCTGAACGTGGAGCCGATTCTCCGCCTGATCCCAGACGATGGAATGGGTTCCGTCCATCACATCATCGGTTATCTCCTCACCCCGATGAGCGGGCAGGCAGTGCATAACCAAAACCCCCGCTTTTGCGGCCTTGACTAAACGGGAGTTCACCTGATAATCCCTGAGATCCCGAAGGCGGTCGGCGTGTTCATCCTCCTTTCCCATGCTAGCCCACACATCGGTATAGATGACATCCGTCCCCGATACGGCCTGGTACGGATCATGGACCAGCTGAATCTCCGTCGCCGATTCCCTCCTGGCCCGTTCAAGGAGCGATGGGTCTGGCCCGTATCCCTCTGGACAAGCCAGGAAGAGCTGGAACTCCAACCTGGCGGCGCAATTGATCCAGGAATTAGCTACGTTATTCCCATCCCCCACGTAAGCCACCTTCAACCCTCCATATCCACCCATCTTCTCCGTGACGGTGAAGATGTCGGAGAGAATCTGGCAGGGGTGAAGTAAATCGCTGAGCCCATTTATGACAGGAATGGTTGCATGCTTGGCCAACTCCTCTATGGTCTCGTGGGAAAATGTCCGTGCCATGACTCCATCCACGTATCTGGAAAAGACCCGTGCTGTATCCGGAACGGTTTCTCCGCGACTCAGCTGCATATCCTTAAAGTCAAGAAATAGGGCGTACCCTCCCAACTGATACATCCCCACCTCGAAGGAAACCCGAGTTCGAGTGGAAGCCTTCTCGAAAATGAGGCCCAGGGTTTTCCCCTTAAGGGGGGTATACGAAACTCCCTCCTTTTGTTTGGCCTTCAAGACGGTCGCCATCTCCATCAGATGATCGATTTCATCCCGGCTCAGGGAGAAGATACTGATCAGATCCCTCTTCACGACTCGGTCCCCCCCTTACATTCCCCGAGAATCCGGTCCAAAGCTCCTAAGAGCTGATCCACCTCTTTTGTGGTTACGATTAAGGGTGGCAAAAACCTGAGGACATTGCCCATGGTACAGTTGATGAGGAATCCCTCCTCCATGCAACGCATTACGATCTCGCTCCCCTCGAATCCCAGTTCCATACCGATGATCAAGCCCCTTCCCCTTACCTCTTTAATGAAGGGGTACTTCCCCTTCAAATCCATGAGCCGGCTGAAGAAATGGCCTCCCACCCTTCTGCAGTTTTCCAAAAGGTCATCCTCCAACAAAGCCGATACGGCCGCCACACCCGCCGCCGTGGCCAAGGGATTTCCTCCGAATGTCGATGCGTGGGTCCCAGGGGTAAAGCTCTTCGCCACCTCGTCGGTAGCCAACATTGCCCCGATGGGGACCCCCCCCGCCAAGGACTTGGCCAAGGTCATGATATCGGGATATACTCCGTCGTGCTCATGGGCAAAGAGCTTTCCCGCCCTGCCCATGCCAACCTGGACCTCATCGAAGATCAAGAGGATCTCCTTCTCACGGCAAAGCTCGCGAAGATCCCTCAAATATCCATCGGAGGGACAATTCACCCCCCCCTCCCCCTGGATGGGTTCCACCATAATGGCACACGTGTTGGGAGTTATCGCCCGGAGAACGGCATCCATATCGTTAAAGGGTACGTATTTGAAACCGGGAACCAAGGGCTCGAACCCCTTCTGAATTTTCTCCTGGCCCGTGGCACTCATGGTGAGCATAGTTCTCCCATGGAAAGACTTCTCCATGGTAATGATTTCGAATTTTTCTGCTCGGCCGGTATCCTTTGCGTACTTCTTCGCCAATTTCATGGCCGCTTCGTTTGCCTCCGCACCGCTATTGCAGAAAAAAACCCTATCGGCAAAGGAGTTCTCGACGAGCAGTTTGGCCAGCTCAATTTGAGGCTCGATGTGATAAAAGTTGGAGACATGGATGAGCTTCCGCGATTGATCCTGAATAGCCTGAACCACCTTTGGATGGCAGTGCCCCAGATTACAGACGGCCAAACCAGCTACGAAATCGAGGTATTCCCTTCCGTCGCTGCTCCAGACCTTACACCCTTGGCCCCTGACTAATACAACGGGATACCGGGAATACGTGTTTGCGATATATCTCTGAGAATCGGCGATGAGCGTCTTTGTATCCGTCATCGAACTGGCTCCCCCTTGTGGTAAAAAAGGCGAAAAGAGAAGGAATTACCTCCTTCCCCTCCCCTCATCTTCTCTCATGCCCCTTTCCCTCTGTGTATCTGGGTTCCTATCCCTTCGTCGGTGAAAATCTCAAGGAGCAGGGTATGCTCCACCCGCCCATCGATGATATGGGTTTTTATTACGCCTTCTTGGAGCGCATTCAAACAACAGTGAACCTTTGGAATCATGCCCCCCATAATCACGCCCTTTTCGAGGAGCTTTCTTGCCCTCCCAACATCCAGGGTTCGAATCAATTCATCCCCTTCGTCCACTATACCCGGAACATCCGTCAAAAGGATCAGTTTCTCCGCCTTGAGGGCCGAGGCAATCTTTCCGGCAACTAAATCGGCGTTAATATTGTAGCTCTCCCCTCCCTCCCCGACCCCAACGGGGGCAATAACCGGGATGAAACCTCTCTCCTCCATGGCCAAAATGATGGATGGGTTGACGGAGGCCACCTCGCCTACCATACCGATATCCACCGCTTCAGGAGGGCTTCCATCTTTCGTGTTCCTGTAGATGTTCATCTTCTTTGCAAGGATAAGCTGACCATCCTTTCCGCTGAGTCCCGCCGCTTTTCCACCATGACGATTGATCAAACCCACGATCTCCTTGTTCACCTTTCCAACCAGGACCATTTCCACTACATCCATGGTCTCACTGTTGGTAACCCTCATTCCCTCGACAAACTCCGTCTTCTTTCCCATCTGGGCTAAAACCTTCCCGATTTGTGGACCCCCGCCATGGACAATGACCGGATTGAGGCCGATGTATCTCATCAAAACGACGTCCAATGCAAAATTTTCTTTCAAGTCCTCGTCTATCATGGCATTTCCGCCGTACTTGATGACGATGGTTTTGTCGTAGAATTTACGGATATAGGGCAATGCCTCAATAAGAACTTTGGCCTTATTTATCGTATCCTCCATAGGTCTACCCGTTCATGGTATCCGGATCATAAAATGGACCGGATACGGGTTATTGCCTCCCTATTATCCACATCACTCATAAGATATAACGGCTCAAATCCTCGTCCTCGATGAAATCCCTCAGTTTATCCTTCACGTAGGTGGAATCGATGGTGATCTTCTCCTCACGGGCTTCCGGAGCATCGAAGGAAATCTCGTCCAAGAGCTTCTCCATAATAGTATAGAGCCTCCTTGCCCCAATATTTTGGGTCCTCTCGTTGATGATTTGAGCTACCTCTGCGATCTCAGCTATGGCATCATCGGTAAAATGTAATTCCACGGATTCCGTCTTAAGCAGGGCGGTGTACTGTTTTATCAGTGCATTTTGGGGCTCTGTGAGGATCCGAACGAAGTCCTCCTTCCCAAGGGAATTTAGCTCCACCCGAATGGGAAAACGTCCCTGGAGCTCCGGAATGAGATCCGACGGCTTTGATACATGAAAGGCCCCGGCGGCGATAAAGAGGATGTGGTCCGTCTTCACCATCCCATATTTCGTGGTCACCGTCGTTCCCTCGACAATGGGCAAAATATCCCTTTGGACCCCTTCCCTTGAGACGTCGGGACCATGTACGGATTCCCTTCCCGCAATTTTGTCAATCTCATCCAAGAAGATGATTCCCGATTGTTCTACCCTATCTATGGCCAACCTTACCACTTTATCCATATCGACCAATTTTTGAGCCTCCTCGTGGCAGAGGATGGTTAAGGCTTCTGGGATTT
The DNA here is from genome assembly GCA_965371165.1 of uncultured Syntrophobacterales bacterium. Lineage (GTDB taxonomy): Bacteria > Desulfobacterota > BSN033 > WVXP01. Next base: position 14,753 of record CBDUXJ010000001.1, read on the forward strand.
TTACCTTTCTCGCCTTTCTCCTCTGGGGAAAGAGGTTTCCGAACATGTCCCTGATGTTGATATCCATCTCTTCCATGCCCGAGGCGGAGAAGATCTCCACCATTGGGAGATTTCTGTCCGCGGTCTCAATCTCGACATAGCGGTCGTCCAGTCTTCCCTCCTTCAATAACTGCCGCAACTTCTCCCTGGTTGCACCTTGGGTTAAAGGTCCTTCCTCGACGGGCCTTATAGAACCCAGGGGAGGGTTCTCCTCCACTTTTTCCTCCACTTTCTTCTCCATTCTTGGCCTTGGCAATAAGAGATCCAACAATCTCTCCTCGGCCAACTCCCGGGCCTTTATCTCGACCCTTCCCGTCTCCTCCCCCTTGACCATATTTACCGCCTGGTCGGTCAGATCCCTGATCATGGATTCTACATCCCTACCCACATATCCCACTTCCGTAAATTTTGAGGCCTCAATCTTCAGAAAGGGGGCTTGGGCAAGCCTGGCCAACCTCCTAGCAATCTCCGTCTTCCCCACCCCGGTAGGACCAATCATGATGATGTTCTTCGGCGCAATTTCATCCCTCAGCTCCTCGGAGACCTGTTGTCGCCTCCACCTATTCCGAAGGGCAATGGCCACCGACCGTTTGGCCTCCTTCTGTCCTACGATATATTTGTCCAGTTCGGAAACAATCTCACGTGGAGTAAAGGTTTGCACCGCTTAAACCTCTTCAGGTGATTTGGCTTATAATTCTTCGATGATGATGTGGTTATTTGTATAGATACAGATGGATGCGGCGATCTTCATGGCTTCTTCAGCAATGGACTTGGCATCCAACTCGGAATGATCCACCAATGCCTTGGCGGCTGCATGAGCATAAGAACCCCCGCTGCCGATAGCGGTCACACCTTCGTCGGGTTCGATCACATCTCCAGTCCCCGATATGACCAAGGAGCAATCTTTGTCGGCGACGATGAGAAGTGCCTCCAGTCTCCTCAATATTCTATCGGTTCGCCATTCCTTGGCCAGTTCCACGGCAGCTCTCATAAGATTGCCGTTGAACTCTCCCAATTTCGACTCAAATTTTCCGAATAACGTGAAGGCATCAGCACTGGTTCCAGCAAATCCTGCCAAAACCCTGTCGTTATATATCTTTCTGACCTTTCTCGCCGTGCGCTTCATAATCGTATTCTCAAAGGTAATCTGTCCATCGCCCCCCATGACCACACGGCCTTTGTGCCTAACGGAAAGAACAGTCGTCCCCCTCATTTGCCGGCTCCTTGGAAGAAACGATTCATGACCCGTTTATTGTGTGCATGAGCATTATTTCAAGCGAACGATTTCCCCCCCAGGGAGAGGTTACGAGTTTCGTTTCATATTTCTCCAGCTCCTGGGGTGAGCCCTATCGTATACATCCGTCAATCCGTCTATGCTTACATGGGTATATTTTTGGGTCGTGGAAAGGCTCACGTGTCCCAATAATTCCTGTATATCCCTTAAATCCGCCCCCGAATCCAATAGATGGGTTGCAAAGGTGTGGCGCAGAGTATGGGGGCCAATGGTCTTTCCGAGGCCGCACTTTTTACCATATTTTTCCACAATGCGTCTCACACTCCGATCCGTCAATCTACCGCCTCGAGTATTGACAAACAGAGGGGACTCGCGATCACTCCCCGAGGAGAGCCCCCTTCTTCCGAGATAATCTTCTACAGCCTCGATAGCCTTGGACCCGATGGGCACAATCCTCTCCTTCCTCCCCTTTCCCAAGACCTTTATGATGCCCAGTTCCAAATCGACATCATCACAATTCAATTGAGTGAGCTCCCCCACCCGAATGCCACTGGAATAGAGCAATTCCAGAATAGCCTGGTCCCTGAGACCGGGAGGATTCGATTTATCGGGCGCATCTAGCATCCTGAACATCTCATCAATGGTTAGCGTGCTTGGAATATACTTCTCGGTCTTGGGAGTGGTCACCGCCTTTGCCGGGTTCTTCTGGATGATTCCTTCCCTGACCAGGTATTGAAAAAAGGAACGAATGGAAGCCAACTTTCGAGCAATAGAACTCCTCTTATTCGATCGAAAAAGGGCCCTGAGATAGATTCGGATGATATCACGATCAATTCGCGAAACGTCCACTTCCCCCGTTTCCGATTTCGGAAAGAGCCCGGATGCGGAGATGAACCCCTCCAAATGGGAGAGGTCATGGAGATAGCTCCGACGTGTATGCTCCGAGGCCCCCTTCTCTACGGCCAAATATTTCATGAATTCTTCAATGAGATTCCGCATTTAATCGCCTAAGAGTACAATTGAACATAAACTTATATCACAATGTTGGAAATAATCAATGGGAAAATCGGAAGCTTCGGGAATGTGTGCGAATAAAAATCACAGATTATGCCTGAATGCTATTGACAAAAGCGAAACACTTTTTTAAAAGAATTCTTTTGAATTATCACCCAAGGGAGGTTCAGGTTGAAATGGCTAAGCGGGAAAAGGAAAGTTACGTTATTCAGTCTGTGACCAATGCATTAAATCTCCTGGAGGAGTTCAAGGGAGATCGGGATGAACTTGGGGTGACCGAGCTGAGCAAAAGGCTCAACCTCCATAAGAACAACATTTTCAGGTTACTGGCAACCCTCGAGGCAAAGGGATACATCGAGCAGAATAAGGCCACCGAGAATTACCGGCTGGGTGTGAAAAGCCTGGAGTTGGGTCAAACCTTCATCAAGCAGCTTGGCTTGGTCCGTCAAGCCAAACCGTTCCTGAAGGAAATCGTTAAGGAATGCAATGAAATGGCTTATATCGGGACTATTCGGCAGAACTCCGTCGTCTATCTGCATGTGGAAGAGGCGGACCAAACGGTGAAGGTGGCCAATCGTGTCGGATGGAGGTTTCCCATCCACTGCACGGGCATCGGCAAGGCCCAGATCGCGTATGCATCCGAAGAGGAATTGGAAAAGCTGGGTATCTTAGACAATATGGAGAAGTTTACGTCCGATACCATCGTTGATAAGGTCGAGTTTATCAAACACTTGAAAGAGGTGGCTAAGCGGGGATATGCCATCGATAATGAAGAATACAATCAGGGCGTAAGGTGTGTCGGTGTTCCCATCAGGGACTATACGGGAAGAATTGTCGGAGGAATCTCCGTTTCCGGGCCATCCTTTCGCATGACCGATGAGATATTGCGGGGGAAAATTATTCCCGTCGTCAAAGAGGCCGGCGACAAGGTTTCCAAAAGGCTTGGATTTGGCACCTAGAAGAGGACCCCCCCAGGAAAGGATTTTCATTTTCCCTTTCCTTTTCCCATAAACCATACTTCCTCCTTTTGCGTTTCTTCAGATTGACTTTCAAGCGGGTTTCTTGTATAGAGATTTAAAAAGGGATCAACTTCATTTAACGTAAGGAGGTGTTGAAGATGCCAGATCCAAGGGTTGCAAGGGTTACCGAAATCATAGCAGCATCCCCTAAATCTTTCGACGATGCGCTCCATGTCGGTTTCGATCGAGCGACGAAAACCCTTCGGGGGATTACGGGTGTCCGTGTTGTAGAACAAAGGGTGGCCGTTGAGGACGCCAAGATTAAGGAATATCGGGTAAGAATGGAGGTTATCTTCGTCCTTGAGACTTAGTACGTCGGTTCACAAAGGTAGGCGAAGGGAATTGGAGTTGGGGGATAATATCCCAGCTCCAATTTTTATCTCTCGGGAAAGGGAGCTTCCCGTGACTTCCCGTCATCGACTCCGATTGATCGCCTCCTTCAACTCCTCCGGGGTTACCGTTGCCGTTCCCACCTTCCCCACGACAATTCCAGCCGCATAGTTAGCTACCACAGCAGCCTCTGAATAGCTGGCCCCTGCTGCTAAAACAAGGGCCATGACGCCGATCACCGTATCTCCGGCTCCTGTCACATCGAAAACTTCCCTGGCTGTCGTCTGAACGGGGAATTTCTTCTTCCTCCCCCGTTCAAAGAGGGCCATTCCGTGCTCCCCCTGGGTAATCAGGACAACCTCACAATTGAATCGATCCAGGAGTTTCGCCCCAACCTCCTTGAGAGACCTTCCGTCGACGATCTCGATCCCAGCGGCTAAGCTCGCTTCCTGACTGTTGGGGGCAACCAACGTAACATCTCGATAGAGATGGAACCGGCCGATCTTGGGATCAAGGAGAACAGGTTTCTTCTCTTGTTTTGCAATTTGGGTAACGGCTTTAACGAGCTCCTCCGTTACCACCCCCTTCCCATAGTCGGCAATGACCACCGTATCTGCATGAGGGACCGTATCGCGAACATAGGAAATAAGGCTGTCCGCATATCCCTGGCTAAGGGATGTCTGGTTTTCACGGTCAAACCGCACTACCTGCTGACTGTGAGCCACGATCCGGCTCTTGACAGTCGTGGGTCGGCGGGGATCGATAAAAACGCCTCCCGTCGGAACTCCCCTTTCCTCGAGAAGGTTGAGGATTTTCCTTCCCCTTTCGTCTCCCCCGACCAGTCCCGATAGAAATACTTGCCCTCCGAGGGACCGAATATTGTTGACTACATTGGCCGCTCCTCCCAGGAGTTGGGTCTCCTTTTTCACCGTTACCACTGGGACTGGTGCCTCCGGGGAGATTCGGTCAACCTTTCCCCAGAAATATTCATCCAAGATGATATCCCCCACTACCAGTGCCGAAATCTCCTTGAAGCGGCTTACTATCCTATCAATGTCAATCTTTTCGATAATGGTTTTTTGCATCGGTTTCCTCGCCCCTTATCGCCTTTTCAGGCTAGATTTCTCATCGCTCAAGCTATCCCTTTATATCAATGAAAATTCATCCCCCTTCATAGAAATTCTTTATTTGGTCGACCACATACTCCTGCTGCTCTTGAGATAATTCCGGATAGATGGGAAGGGCCAGGGTCTCTTTCGCTGCCTTCTCGCATTCGGGCAGATTGCCTTCTTCATATCCGAGATACTCAAAGCACTCTTGGAGGTGCAGTGGTCGGGGATAGTATATCCCCGTTCCTACGCCTTTGGCGCGAAGGAATTCCCGCAGTTCATCCCGATGGTCAACACGGATGACATATTGGTGGAATATATGTCTATTGCCATCCTCGACGACGGGTAAACGAATATCTCCGATGAGGCCCATCTCATCAAAGAGGCGATCATACCGTTCGGCGTTTCGGCAACGGGCCTCCGTCCATTGCTCCAGATGCAGAAACTTCACGCTGAGAATGGCTGCCTGAAGTTCATCCAGCCTGAAGTTACCCCCGATGATGTGATGATAGTACGCCTCTCGTCCACCGTAGCCTCTGAGGATCCTTATCTTTTCAGCCATTTCCTCCTTGTCGGTCACCACCATTCCTGCATCCCCAAATCCCCCTAAATTCTTCGTCGGATAGAAGGAGAAGCACCCCAGCTTTCCCATGCTTCCCGCTCTCCATGCCGTTCTTGGATCATGCCCGCTTGCGATTGATTCTTTCTCCGCCTCCTGGTCCGTGATTCCAGGCCCCGGCCGCCTTGCTGGCAGCCTCTTCGAGTAGTATATCGCCCCGATGGCCTGGGCTGCATCCTCGACGATATCGAGCCGAGCTTCTTGAGCCATCTCCAGGATGGGATCCATATCAGCACATTGGCCGAAGAGGTGAACGGGAAGAATAGCCTTTATAAGACACCCCGTTTTCTTCTCCACTGGCTTGCCAGTATCTTTGTCCAAATCGCATTTTCCTTCCAGGAATTCCCTGAGCTTCTCGGGGGCCATGTTGTATGTGTTCGGGTTAACATCGACAAAGATCGGCGTGCCACCCACCCGGGCTATCATCCCAGCGGTGGCAAAAAAGGTAAAAGGACTTGTGATTACACCGTCTCCCTGCTCAAGATCCAAGGCCATGAGCGAAACCAGAAGGGCATCGGTCCCCGAGGAAACACCGATCCCGTGGCCGACTTTGCAGTAGGCAGCGATTTGTTCCTCCAGCCTTTTGACGCTGGGCCCGAGGATAAACCGCTGGCTCTCGAAAACGACCTCCACGGCCTTATGCACCTCTTCCCTAATCTCCGCATATTGTGCCCGCAGATCGACGAGCGGTACCTCCATTTCCATGAGCATCCCCTTAAACCGGTAATACGCCCCCTTCGTGGCTCAGGCGACGTAATCCCCAGTAACTCCACGTGGCAATAAAGGCATGTCACCCCAACTGGACCACGTATTGATACAAGCAATCAAGTCTTCAAGCCTTAATGACCTCCAAAAATACATCGGGCCCCCCAATCTCAAGGGAACATTGTAATCCTCGGGATAGTATTCTCTCAACACTTCTAAAACGGGTAACGAGATTAATGTCGATCGGACCCGCACACTTTACAGGGTATCGATCTCACTGCCTAAACCACCTTTTCTCCCACAATGATTAGGGTATTTCCACCCATAATAATTTCATCCATTAGGGTTTCATCCAACCGGTATAATTCCCTCCTCTTTCTCGAGGCGAAACACCCACACAGACGAATGATCCATACCATAGGCCGCGCCCAATTCATCTTGCGCTTTTTGCGATCCTTCTCCAACCGGAGAATACGAAACCCATAATGTTCCATAATGAATTTCAATAAAGGGTATCCAAGTGAGTTCAGGTGAGCCATGGAGAGATCACCTTTCCAAAAATTCCTTACGGTATCGTGGGTAGGGATTTTGGAAAAAGTACCTGTCAGCAGGAAGCGGAGCCTCCGCTCGATATTCAAAAAATTGGGAATCGAGAGGAAAAGCTTTCCTCCCCTTCTTAAGATTCTTCCAAACTCACGGATGGTGTTGAAAGGGTTCTCAGTATGTTCGATACCATCCAGGCAGATGATGTAGTCGAAACACTCAGCCTTATAGGGAAGACGTTTATTCATGTCGCCGAATTGAACCGTCAAATCCTGGGCTTCGAAGAAGGATGGTTGAATATCGCAGCAGGAGACATCAAACCCCATCTTCTGCAAACGACCTGCAAGGACGCCGGAACCCGTGGGAACATCCAATAGCTTCCCCCTCTGTTCCGTCGAAAGCAGCTGTACGATCTTCTCGTGGACCTCTTTTCTCGTGAATGGGACAAGCCCGGGGGACTTCCACCCGTCTTCCATTTACCCTTCTCCCAATCCCATTCCCTCAGGACAGAGTTTCAAGTACCAATGGATGAGCTTGGCATAGATTCCAAGCTTCCCCTTGAGCCTCTCACTTCTGAAAGCCGTAAGCAGACAGGAAAGGAGTGTGAGGACAAAATCGACGCAGAATCGGCCAAAGAGAAAGCTCCTGAGGAGCACGGACTTCATGATACCCCTGTGTTTCTTAAAGAAAAGGTAGAGGGATCGATAATACTCAATCTTGGCCCTATCCCTCACCAGGTTTGCCGTTTTCCCCTGGAGGTGGACGATCTTGGCTTGGGGTATATGGCACACCCACCATCTTCCTTGCCTCATACGATAACACCAGTCCGTCTCCTCCAGGAAAAAGAAGTTGTCCTCATCCAGTAATTCCACCTCCTGGCTGGACTGAGAGCGGACGATCATACATGCCCCAATGACCGAATGGACGTCGATGGGGTTGCCGTAGTTGCCCCGTTTGCTGGGATATCGCTTGGGGAAAAGTATCCTCAGGAGGCTCTTGTTTAACGCCTCCGTGGTGAGGGAGGGAAAGTTATCGAAGGAGTTTTGCTTGGACCCATCTCCATTGACGAGCTGTCCTCCGGCGATACCAACGGTCGGATTGCGGTCCATGAATTCCACCAGCGTTTCCACAGCCCCATCAGTGAGAATGACATCGGTATTCAACAAAAGGGAGTATCTCGCCTGGCTCTTTCTGAGGGCTCCGTTATTCGCCCTGGCAAATCCCAGATTCCGCTGGTTTGGAATGAGCTCAATTTCGGGGAATGCCCTCCTCACTGAATCCGCGCTTCCATCAGTGGGCCCATTATCCACGACGAAGATCTCGACCGTGAGGTCTTTTACCGTTCGATAAAAGGACTCGATACAATTCAGGAGTAACTCCTTGGTGCTCCAATTGACGATGATAAAGGAAAGGTCAGGGCGAAATTGCGCGTTCATCTCCCTCATATCTCTTGCGTTACGTCACCTTAAGCGGAAACATAGAACACACCCCGCTTCCGACTCTCCTCATAAATGGCGTTGACCAAATCCCTCTTCTGCCCCGGAATGGGGTGTATCTCGAGATACCATTTGAGAAACCGTATTCTGTCCCCGTACCCTAAAAATCCCGGTATGGAACTGTTGATTTGAACCAGATTTTTTAAAGCCCATCGGACATTGACCTCCGTCCCGAGGCGGACAGCATCTAAATCAATGAAACTAAAATCCCAACCCCCCGTCCATTCCCGGATGAGGATGTTGCATGTCTTCAGGTCACCGTGGTATATATCCGCCCGGTGAAGGCGACCAATGCATCGGGCTCAGATCTGAGATTCATTTCACAGATCTTCCAGAGGCCATTTTACCTAACCTGTATTCCACCGTGTCTCCGAGACGAAACAGATCTGTGGCCCCTCGCCAGATCTTTCCAATCAGGCGAACTGCTTTGCTCGACATGAAGGGTCTGTTCCCTTTGAAGCCCCTTCGGTCATCGTACCAGTACTGGAGGCTCGCCCGGAGACCCAGAGTACTTGAGCGAAACCTCAGGGACAAAACCTCAAATCCCACCTTTTTGGCCAGGTGCTTTATGACACTCGGCGCATAGGCATAGAGGTGACGGGGAACTTCCAGAGCATACCAGTAGCGTCCGAAAAGCCAGAAGTTCAAACCCGAAATGTTGGGAACCACGATGTACAGAATACCCCGATCCCTTAGGATCCTATGGACCTCTTGAAGAGTCTCCACGGGATGGTGAACGTGCTCCAGCACGGCTCTGAGGGTTATAACATCGAAAAATCGGTCCGGAAATGAGGCATCGCGAACCCTTCCGTGAAACATCTTGACTCCCAGGCCTCGGGCTCTTTCTACGGCCTCGGAGCTGATATCAACCCCATAAGGGTCCCATCCGAGAGCTTTCATGGAGGCAAGAAAGGAGCCGCTCCCTGCCCCGATATCCAGGATTTTTCCCTCCCCCAGGAAGGGAATAGTATTCTTGGCAGCAGCCCATTTCACTGGCAAAAGAAGTATTTTTAGGAGAATTCCCTTTCCTTGATTGTCGTAAGGATAGTTATAGAATAGCGAGTATATGCGCCGCCTCAGGGGGCTCAACCTGTGGCTATGGGTTGGACCACTGGTTTCAGCATGGGGACCATATGCGGCCGGGTAAAACCGCTTGATCTCCTCTGCGTCCGGCCTGGGATTGATAAAAATGAGTCCACAATTGATGCATTTCACCAACTGGAATTCACCCCCAATTCCGTGGGCTCTATCCCGGCCTTTTATAAAGGGGGGAAATTCCACCCCTCCGCAGAGCTCACAACGTTCGACGGTCTCCACCTTTCCCCCTCTTACTGCTTCAACCCTGCTCCTTCCGGGCAGAACCGCAAATGCCAGGCAAAAAGCTTCCAGGTATTCGCCAGCTTATGACGGGCCTTCCTATCCTGAAAAAAGGTAAACAGGCAAAGTAGACTGTGCATAGGGAGACTCATACTCAACTTCAAAAGAAGCATGCCTCTTAGGACTCCAGCCTGGAAACTCCCCCGGTGTTTTTTAAAAAAGGAATATCTAGACCGGTAATATTCCAGTTTGGCCTGAACCTTGACCCTGTCGGCTGTCCCTCCCTGTAGATGGACAGCCTGAGCCTGGGGAACCAGATAAACCCTCCACCCTCTCTCCCTCACCCGATAGCACCAATCGGTCTCTTCCATAAATAAGAAATAATCCTCATCCATGAGTCCCACTTCATCGACCGCATCCTTCCGCACCATCATGCAGGCACCAATAACGGATTCCACCGCTGTCGGCGAAGAGAAGGAAAGTCGCTTGCTTGGAAATCGATTGGGGAAAAGCATTCTCAGAAGGCTCTTGTTGAGTCCCTCGGACAATAAGGTTGGAAAGTTGTCAAAGGAGTTCTGTTTTGTACCATCTGGATTGAGGAGCTGAGCCCCCACAATTCCCGCCTGCGGGGCCTTTTCCATGAATTCAAGCAAAGCAGCCACCGCATCCCCTTGGAGAATCACGTCCGTGTTAAGGAGCAGAAAGTATTTCCCTCTTGCACGGCGCAGAGCCTCGTTGTTGGCCCTGGCAAATCCAATGTTTTTCCTGTTCTCAACCAGAATGACCCGGGGGAACGCAGCCCGTATGGCTTCTACGCTGCCATCACTCGATCCATTGTCCACGACAAATACCTCCATGGAGAGATCCCCTATCGCTCTATAAAGGGATTGCAGCGACTCCAAAACCAGTTCCCGAGTATTCCAGTTCACAATGATGACCGAAAGATCCATTCCTGCAGTCAATTCCCTAAAGGTCTTTTTGACCGAATAGCCAGAAGGACGAGCCTGACTATTCAAATTTTTCCATGACTACACCCTGGGGAGAAACATAGACTATTCCCCGTCTGCGGCTCTCCTCCAATACTCTCCTAATAAATGCCCTTTCATCCATGGCAACTGGATTTGCCCTGAGATATCCCTTCAGAAATCTTATGCGGTCGCTATAGGTGAAGAACCTGGGGACTGAACAGTTGATCTGGACCAGGTTCCTGAGAATCTTTTCGATCCCTATTTTGTCCCCTTGAATCACATCCTCAAGGTCAATCAGGCTGAAGCTCCACCCGCCGGGTTTCTCTCTGATAAGAATGTTGCAAGTCTTGAGATCACGGTGGTAGATTCCTGTCCGATGGAGGAAGCCGATCCATCCGGCGAAATGTCTGATAAACTTCCTCAGGTCCTGCCCGGCGTGCTTTTCAAACATTCGGATCAGATAACGGTCCATTTCCATATCATCAGCCAGCGATTCGGTGACATAATAGGCCTCCTGCAGGAGCCTTAACCTCCGTCTCTCAGCATAGGCCAGAGGTTTCATAGGGCAGATTCCTCGGCTGAAAAGGACATTTCCTGCCACCCAGGAGATTTTTCCCTTTGGCTGCCGAAATACATTCTTCAATCGATCCAAAATTGTCTCATATCGATACTCCTTTACACAGACCCTTAGACCATTAGCCCTAAAATTGCTGACTATGGAAACAATGGTCTTTGGGGAATACTTCAACAGCTTTTCCCGCTGGGAGTGAACCATTTCCCTGTGGGCTTCCAAAATCGCTATGAGATCATTTTCTCCCATCTCCCTGCGCCGAAAGATTTTCAGCCCGGCCCGCCTATCGATGGTAAAGAGGGTGCTCTCTTTAAGACATCTTTTAGCCCTGCTTTTTTGCCGGCGTTTAACCATTTTTTGGATCATCCCCTCCACCCTCTTAAGGCAATTGTCCAGGTCTCTGCCAAAGGGGGCTTGCCCCCGGCCGTAAGCGAGCAAAAAAAGCTTTTGGGCCTCATGGTCCAGCATGAAGTCCAGGGAATTGAAGATCTGCGCTATATTCCACAAGCGCTTTGCCTTGGAGACCGTAATCTGTCTTCGTGCTTGATGAAGATCCACAAGATGAAGGGATAGAGAACCCTCATCGGTAACGAGAAAGTTCCCTCCATGGAGGTCCCTGTGAAAAAGGCCGCTGTCATGGAGCTTCCGAGTTATTTTGGCCAGAAGCCTGAGAATCTGATTTTTTCCCTTTATCTGCTCCGGTCCGCGGAACCGATTTTTGCAGAAATCGATGAGGTCTGTGGCTTCCTCAATGGCCTCGGCAACGAAAAAGCACTCCTTGAGCACTCCATGCTTTCTTTTTTCAAGTATGCCCAAGGCCCTCGGCGTCAGGATCCCTTTTTGCGACAGGAATCGGGAAATAAGAGATTCCTTCATGGCCCGCGAAGGACGGATCAGATATTTGAATCGCTGCCATCTACCAACGGTCCGAAACTGTTTGATAAAGAGTGTCCTTCCTCCCTCGATAGGGAGTGTTGCAGCCCATCGAACTCTGGAATCCTTGACAACACTTCCTCCATAGACTGTCATCTGACGATCCAAATCCTCGAAAAACCCGGCCGTCAGAACCCGCCTCAATTCAGGAACGATGAAGCCATCGATATTCCCTTCTCTGATTCGAATCCGCCGGGGTTCTTTGTTGTCCATCCTCACACATCAACGACTGCAAAGATCGTCCGTCTTTCCTTGAAATGGATCACTTCGACCTTGTTCGAAAATGCTGACAAGAGTTTCTTCAGCTTTCCAGGGGTAAACCTCCTTAGATGCGTTCTGTCCCTATAGGCCTTCTTATAAGGAACCTCCAAGAGGATTTTCGCCCCAGGATTCAAAAATCGAATCGTATGGTCTAAGGTCCGGTGAGGATCCATCACGTGTTCGAGCGTATGGTAGATCATGGCCGTATTGAAACGGTCCGTCAAGTCTATCTCTTCGATGTTCCCGTTCACGAACCTTACCTTCTCGGATAATTCAGGATACTTTTTGAGGTGTCGGTTGGCTATCTCGATAGCGTACGGAGATATGTCCAGTCCACAGACAGTATATCCTCTTATCCCGAAAATTATGTCTATTTCGCCAGACCCGCAACCAACATCTAGAATATCATTTCTGAGCAGTCCCCTTTCTAGGGGCAAGCGGACCGCATGGCTCTTTTCCCAAAACTCGAGGGTAAAGGCCTCAGGAAGAACTCTTTGTCTATACTGAAACGTCATGTCATAAACTCTGGCGAATTCATCCAGAGACATGCCCTTAGAGACATACGGTCTTGGATCATTGTCAATCTTCTTCTTTCTCCTGAACAAACGCACGATAAGATTCTCTGTCTTTGTCAAGCTCACACTACGTATACCCATCGTTCCGGCGCTGACACCATTTCCCGACTCCTCTTCCCTGGGTTCAGAGATCACTGTGAGATAGAATCGCAGCTATCTTTGATCGCTGAGACGATTAAGATATCTCCTTCGAGCAACTCCCTTTTCAGCAGGAATCCCGCCTCGCGGTTCTTCCATCGGGTCATTAACCGGATGAGAGGCATCAGGAAAGGCGTCAGCCATGGGTACTTTTTTGTGAACCGATTGCAGGACACGGTCTCGATGCGAAACCCATACCGATTGAGTATGTACCTGAGCTCGCCGAAGGGAATGGGGTTGACGTGAAGCCCAAGGAGTTCCCGCTGATTGGAGGGCTGAGGGAAATACCTGAAGTTATTGAAATAGCTCCTCAGAAGAAAATAGAGTCTCGACTTGATATTCATAATATTAGGAGTGGTGATCACCACTGAGCCACCTGGCTTCAGGACACGGCCAATTTCACGAATCAGGAGGTGGGGATTCTCCAGGTGTTCAATACCCTCCACACAGGTGACGCAATCAAAGTTCTGGTCTTTGTACGGAAGATTGCCATTGAGATCCACTTGGTGAAAATGTCCCCCCTCGATTCGGTACCATTCAGGATCCAAGTCCCCACAAAAAATCTCAAACCCCTGTGCTCTCAGACGATCAGCCAAGGCCCCTTGTCCACAGGGAATATCTAGAACTCTTCCCTTGGGTAGCTTAGCCGTAATCTCCAGAACCCTTTCGTGAAGAAACCGACCCGTCATGGCAACGGTCTTGTCTACCTGGCCTTTCTCCCACATTCCATTTCGTTTTCTCTTGCTCACGGTACCTCAGGGTTCCTCTAGGTATCGCCGCAGTCCACCCATTGCCCGAGCTTATGGTCAAACCATCGGACTACCCTGGCAGGGCTCCCAACCACGACAGAGTATGGTGGAACGTCTGCGTTCACCACGGAGTTGGCCCCTACGACCGAGTGCCTTCCAACTTTGACTCCACGGAAGATACAGCTATTGAACCCTATCCACACCTCTTCCTCAATCACCACAAAAGACTTCTCAGTCATGCCCGCCTTTCTTATGGGCACTGTGACATCCTCGTATCGATGGTGGGCATCGGCAATGACCACGTTTGGCCCCAACAATACGTCGTCTCTCAATTCCACCCGATAGTGAGCAGAAATGACGGATCGTATCCCCACGAACACCCCCTTACCCAGGACCAGCAGGGGGCCTTTGTGTCCCTTTTCCAGGGGGTGGAGGTAGATTGATGCATAGGCACCTATACGACAGCCATCTCCGACTGCCATGTACTCGGGTCGTGAAATGACCGCCTTCGGATGGATGAAGACATCACGTCCATAATCTGCGAATCTAAACCGGTTTCTCAGGTTGGTTAGTCCCCTAAAAACAGACTTTTTCAAAGTTTACTACCTGGCATTATCCCTTCATTTTTTGCCGGCTCCATCGTCCTAAAATGTGAATGAATTGTCCCATCATAGGAACTTTGGAATCCGGGCATTGAACCTGTTTCTTAAAGTCCCTTGAAGAGCTCAATCAACCTCTCTCCAACAACCTGCAAACTGTATCTCTCTTCCACAATCTTCCGACCGGCCAAGCCCATCTGCTTCCTCAATTCAGGGTCTTCAATCAAAAGACCCAGCCTGTCTACCCACTCCCTTTTTGTTGTTGTCCAGAAGCCATTCAGGCCATCCCTCACAATATCCCGATTCATCCCTACGGGGGAACAAACCACGGGAACCCCCACTGCCAAATATTGGACGATCTTTAAGGCACACTTCCCTCGAGCCCAGAGATCGTCCGCCAGCGGCATGATGCCGATGTCAAAGCTCTGGAGGTCTCTGACCTCCTGAGCTTCCTCCCAGGGTTTCTTGACAATTCTGATGAACGGGCTCTCCATAAATCGGTCGCAGACAATTTTGAGGCAGACATGGGGAAAACGCCTCGCCACCTCTTCCAGGGCAGGCAAGATTTTTTCTACATAGTGGATCGTTCCCGCGCTTCCAATCCAGCCGATGGTCAACTCTTCCGTTGGTCCACCCTGGCCTCTCATGGGATAATAGGCCAGGTCTACCACGGTTGGGATCACGGAAACCCGATCCTCTGAGGTAAACTTCAAGGCCTGTTCCTTTAAGAAACTGTTTCCAGCTAAAATCAGGTCACAGGATTCCACAATCCGCCCGAATTTCGCCATCCTTGTGCTGGATCCGGGTTGAGCCCACCGTGAAGAGCGGTACATGATCGCATCATCAAAGTCAAAAACGAGTTTTCGAGATCGCTTCCTAAGAAAGTCTACCTCCCATGGCTGAATGAGCTTTCGCTCCAATAAAACGATGTCATACTTCCGGGCCCGAGCAAGTCTCGACCACCGGGCCACAATCCCCCTTGACAATCGAACCAGGTCAGTCTCTATCCCTCTTTCCGCAAAAAAGGGGATAAACTGGGGGATTCGGTATCGAGGGGCAAAAGACTTATGTATCAAAACATAGAGGTCCATTATTTTCTCGGGGCCATAAACCATGCCCTTAACCAGTAGCGGATGGAACGAAACCGAAAGGGCGTGAGCCTCAATGATCGGCCAAAGGCCTTCCGGGCCATCCTGGTATCCCCCAGTCTCAGGTATGCGCGCCCAAAATAGAGATGGAGATTCGACATCCTGATTCTGTGCGTTCGCACAGAAATTTGCCCCGGGTCGTAATGGGCCTCCAATACTCTGAGGGCATTCTGCCTGAGAGTGATTTTGTCATGGCTCACATTGTCTTCATGTTTCCGGTAGCGAACCAGGGGTCGATTCAGATAAGCGATGGGAAACCGCTTGGCAACCCGGAGCCAGACATCGTAATCCTCAACACTCCAATACCTCTCATCAAAATATCCGATTTCCTGAAAACACTCTTTTGCCATCAGGGCGGTTGATGTCCTGATAAAACTGTTCGAATAGAGAATGGGGAAGAGGTGTCCCATAGAATCTTTTCTCAGTTTTCTCTCCCTGGATTTCCTGGAGCCAATGAGACTGGAATCTGTACAAACGAATTTGATTTCTGGATGTTCTCTCATAAAGTCCATCTGGATGCGGAGTTTCTCCGGTTCCCACACATCGTCGGAATCGAGAAAGGCCACATAGGTCCCTCTCGCCTTCTTGATACCCATGTTGCGGGCACTTGAGGGTCCTCCATTTTCCTTAAAAAAATACCTCACCCGATCATCGTAGCGCCTCACCGTCTCTTCGGTCCTATCAGTGGACCCATCATCCACAACGATTATCTCCATCTCTTTCCAGGTCTGGGCAAGGACCGAATCGATGGCTTCTGGAAGAAGATCTGCTCGGTTATACGTGGGAATAATCACACTCACCTTTACGGTCGTGTCCTGTGAGCCCTTTTTCAATCCCATTTCATCAGGTCCTTTCAAACCACAGGTCCCATTTCCACTATATTCTTGTAGAAAAGCTCAAATCCCCGGGCCTGCTTCTCCACCTGAAACTCCCGCAGGGCCTTTTCACGGGTCGCCCGACCCATATGGTTTCTGAGCTTCTCATCCTTCACAAGAGTTCTCAGGGCCTCGAGGAGATTCTCCGGGGTATCATCAACAACAAATCCTGTCACACCATCGTCGACAAGTTCAGGAAGCATTCCTCTCCTGGCGACCACTGCGGGTTTACCCATGGCCATGGCTTCCCTGAGGGCTCGGGCGGTCCCGTCTGACCCTGCCATCAAGAAGACAAAGATGTCCATGGTTGCCAAGGTATCCAGATAATTCTCCGTCTGATAACCTGCCAGAATAACAGAGGAGTCAAGGCCGAACCGCCTGATTGGCTCGACGACACTCTCCCTGATCTGACTACTTCTCCCGACCAGAAGGGCCTTGACATGGGGAAATTCTTTTACACTCTTGGCTAGGGCCGCCAGGAAAACCTCTGTTCTTCGGTATTTCTGAAATCGAGCGATCATACCAATCACCACATCTTCTTGATTTATCTTAAAGACATCTCGCATATTACGGAACGTTCTGTTCGGGTCATATCGCTCCAGCTGCAGGGCAACCCCAACCCGCCCTACCCTTTCTGCGGAGATAGGCAGATCTCTCGAGTTCCTCTGCTGGGCCATTTCTGAAAAAGTGACAATCCCGTCTGTCAATCTCGACACGAGAAGGCGGTTTCCCCAGGATGGTGTGATCGCATCTCTCTTATGATCGGTCCTTATGACCACAGGCCTTTTCTTTGATAGGCGTACGGCCACCCCCCCCAGAATATGGTCGTGGGAATGGTGTACATTGACCAGATCAAATCCTTCATGATCAATAAATCTACACAGAGATCTCAGATCCCTAAGGTTGTCAGTCAGCGCAAATCCCCGATAACCCTTCCCCAGAGGCCGAAGCCGGAATCGGTCTGTCCCCTGGAAACATTTTCCCGGGATCCGTTTGCCAATGCTGTCTTCAGCTCCTTCAGGAGGGGATCTATAGGCCAGGGTCACCTGGTGGCCCCGTCTCTGCAAGGCTTCGCAGAGAATGACAGTCGGTTCCGCAGGCCCCGTCCACTTCCAATCGCCAAACAGATGCAGAATCTTCATGGATTTCTCCACGTCCGGACACCCCCAGCGATCTCATGGTAGACCCGCAAGGTTTCCTCAACATGAGAAGTAGGCGAGTACTTTTCCATCCACTGCCTCGCGACACCCTGTGCAGCGTTACGGCGGTCCTCATCAAAATAGAAGGCAATAGATTCAGCCAGTTCTTCCACATCGGCGGGATTCTCGAGAATCTTTCCTCCTTTGTTTGAAACGATGACGTCGGCTGCTCCGTTGAACCGTGAGGTGATGACGGGGAGCCCGCTTGCCAAAGCCTCCAAAACGGTCAGAGAACAAGAGTCGTAGAATGTGGGATGAACATAGATGTCGCTGGCCGCATAATACTGCTCCATTTCCTTGACGGGCCCCAGAAAAAGAGTGAAATCTGAAACACCCAGTCTCCGGGCCATCCGCAGGTAGCGACCGATCCTTCCTCGACCTACAATCAACAGGTGAAAAGGCCGATTTAGAAACCATCGCCGTAGGTGGATCAGCGCGTGCAAAAGGGGCTCGAGTCCCTTGAGACGGTAGTTGTTCCCCGCAAAAAGGAGGAGGAGAGTACTATCACCGATTCCCAACTCCGTCCGTTTTACCTTGCGAAAAATCTCCCGGTTTTCCGGATGAAACCGATCAAGATCCACGCAGTTGAAAACAATTGTTATTTTCTCCTCGGGAACCCCATAGTATCGAATGATGTCTTCCTTGACCATTCGCGATATTGCTATGATTTTTTTTACCTTATCATTCACGTATTGTCTTCGCTGGACCCAGATCTTCACATAGTGCTGAGGAGAGAGATACCGTCTCAAGAATCTATACACATAATAGGCCCTGTTAGTGATGGAAGAAAACTCCTGTTTCAGATAAGCCTTTTCCACACCACCATGGGGGTTAAAGATATTCATGGCTAGGGTTCGACCAACTCCCTGAATAATGTCAAAATCGTACTGCTGGACTGCACGAGCTGAATTACGGAGAAAACAAAAAATTCTCAAACTATGAGGATATCTCAATACCGGTATTTGGTGCAACTGATACTCCGTCCCCCGGATTTTTTCTCCAATTGTGGCAAAAATATGGACCTCATGCCCTCTGCTAGCAAGCTCCTTAGCTAACCAGGAAAAATAACTCTCTCCACCCCTCGATGGTAGATATCGATCCAGGACAAAGGCAATCTTTAACTTCCGAGATATCGTATTTACCTCCAGTATGGTCTTAAAAATTCAAAAAGCCATTCTCCTTGCAACTATGACAAATCGTTGGACTTTTTTTGATTTTGTTTCGGACCTCTTGTCTGGCCAATCTGTATTTCTCATTATTCCAAATAAAGGCAAAAGGTTCTTCGAAAACATTCCCAAAGGCATGCCGTTCTCCATAAACCGCACAACAAGGAAGGACGGCCCCATCCCAATTAATGACCGTTGTCTTCCAAAGATGGTTACATCTCATCTGTTTCCTTTCCCCTTTCTTTTCAAGGTCAAATGCACAATACTTTGGATTTTCTGGAATCCAGTCTTTATCCCTTTCAATCGAATCCTCCACCTTTTCGAATATTTCCTTTCCCATATCCGTTCTCATTCTGTTAATTCGAAGCTCCATGCCACAATCGTGAGCTAACTCTTTGATTTTTTCAACCTCATGCTCGTTATGCTTGAAAACGTGGAAAAGAAGAACAATACGCGTGTAACAGTTATTCAGTTTCTTCTTCGCTTCTAACAATTGATAAATGTTTGATGTTACTTTATGAAAATTTCCACCTATACGATATTTTGAATAAGTTTCTGCACTGGCCCCATCACAAGAAATAAAAATTTTATCGATATGGGTGGAAATGAGAGCTTCTGCCACCTTTTTGTCCAGTATGTTTAAATTTGTGCTGATGCAAACGGGGATATTCATATTTTTTGCATATCGAATCATATCGATTAGATCTTTATTCAATAGGGGCTCGCCCCAGTTGTACAATTCCAAATTGGTGAGATAGCTTCCTATTTCATTCAGAACCCTCCTAAATTCTCCGATTTTCATAAACCCTCTGGAGGCACTTTTATCTCCCCTTCCTGTGGGACAGAGTGGACATTTCAGATTACAGATATTGCCTATATCAATAGTGAGCTTATTGGGGAAATAGAATAGGCGTGAATGTCCCCAGAAGTATTGGATTTCCTTAACAATGAGATTATGAATCTTTCGGGGGGTGAATATCTGTTTAAGAAATATCAGCCTGTTTACGAGCTTCATATTTATCCGTCCTTTTTATTGCCCCTTCCCAGACTTTGGCATATCTCATAAAAACATAAAACGAATATGCTATCGCATTGATTAAACCGGGAATTCCGTCTCGAAACCCTTGCTTGTAAATATAGGTCTCCAGGAACTTGATCGGAGGACGAACCATCAGATGAAACGGCGTTGCCTTTATCCCCTTCCCTCTCATGATTTCCGCTGAAGCCTGAGAAAATTGATCGATCGTCTTCAGTTGATCGGATAGATTGCGGTAAGCAAAATGGAGAAGATCGCTTCGGAGAGTTCTCGTATTCCCGGCGACCGTGACTTTTTCATGGAGTTGTTCCCCAGTCCATTTCCCTTTGTTCCTTCGAAACAGCCTCAACTGATAGTTGGGGTACCATCCCCCGTGATTAATCCAACGCCCCAAATAGTAGGTACGCCTGGGAATGTAATACCCATTTACATCGCCATGGCTTTTTAACTCATCAATGATTTCATCCCTCA
Source organism: uncultured Syntrophobacterales bacterium (assembly GCA_965371165.1). Lineage (GTDB taxonomy): Bacteria > Desulfobacterota > BSN033 > WVXP01. Next base: position 34,867 of record CBDUXJ010000001.1, read on the forward strand.
AAGAAGGAGAGACTCTTTCGTCCGCATCGATACTCAAAATCCAGTTATGAGTAGCCTGTTGGATGGCAAAATTCTTCTGATCCAGAAACCCTGACCATCCTCTTTGGAATACCTTGTCCGTATAAAACCGGCAGATCTGCACCGTTCTGTCTGTGCTCAAGGAATCCACTACGACAATTTCGTCGGTCCAGGTAATGTTTTCCAAACAATCTTTAATATTGTCCTCTTCGTTAAAGGTAATAACACAGGCGGTTATACCCAAGGGTCACCTCCTCAGACATAAATAACGTGTCCCTCTGTTGACCGTTCTCTATTTCACGGCAAGAAAGTACCTTCCTAAACCTCAACGGAATTTTCCCTCAATTCCAGAAGCATTATTGCGGCATCAAAGACGTCTTGACTGCTGATGGCCTTCATGCACTTCACATCCTTACATCCCCTGTTGCGGCACGGGCTGCATGGCAGATCTTTGCGGACTATGATATGGGACGTTCCCTCATACGGCGCATTCACGATGGGATCAGTCGGTCCGTAGATTCCCACAACCGGGGTCTTAACGAGGGAGGCGATGTGCATTGGCCCGGTATCGTTTCCGATGTATACGCTACACCGTCTGAATATTTCCGCTAGCTGATTGAGGGAGGTTTGAGGGGCCACAATGGAATCCCTTCTCATCCGGGCCCTTACCTCATCCACCATCGTCTTCTCCCCCGGACCCCAGGTGAAGAGAACCGAGACATTGAGCTCCTCCACAAGCCGATCGGCCAGCTCGCTGTATTTGGCGGCCGCCCACCGTTTATAGGTGGTTCTTGAACTCGCCCCCGGATAAATGGTAACCATGGGGCCTGACATGCCGGTACATCGACTTCGGAAGAATTGGTCCACATAATCCACATCTTCCTGAGATACATGGAGATGCACGTCCCTTCCCCCGCGATCCAGGCCTAAAGGGCCGAGCAGGGCGAAGTTTTTCTCAAAACGGCTTATTCGACTGGATCCGGGACTCACCTTTCGGTTATTAAAAAGGTGATTCCACTCCTTGCAATATCCCCGATCGAATCCCACCCGTTCTTTGGCGCCGCTGATGTAGCTGATCAGCCCACTCTTCAAAATACCGTGAAAGTCAAAGGCGATATCGTAATGCTTGTCCCTGAGCTCCTTGACGAATCGACATACCTCCCCGATGGTCCTCAAGAAGCTAAGGGGATTGAGGATACCCTTTTTCCATCTATTTCGCTGGAAAACGATGATCTCGTCGATTTCGGGTTGATGGGCCAAGACATCCCGGGCCTTCTCCTCTACCACCCAGGCAATATGAGCCGTTGGAAACCTCTCCCGTAAGGCATTGACTGCTGGGAGGGTTCGTACTACATCTCCGATAGCGCTCAACCGGATAATCAATATCCTCTCGATACCCTTCGCCGCTGCTCCATTCATGATCATTTCGTAAAAAGTCGGAATCAGACGGCAAAGAAAAAAGATCCAGATGCAAGGCGCGCAAATCCTGAGGAATGAGGCGTACAGAGAACTACGCTGCAATGATTTACCCTGTTAAATATTTTCTTTGTTTGATATTACTGTCTTCAAGCAGCTCCTATATCCCATATTTCTTGATATGGCTGCCTTCAATTTAACAGGGCAGGGGATGCAGCGCAACGCAGCAGATGGACTTTTTACGAAGCCGTCATTCATAGGTATCATATTCCATTCATGGGTATCATGGGAAGTGCCTGGATTTCCCCTCTCTCCTCCCATTAATTCCCGTCCGATCTATATGTAGCGTCTTAAATGGCTACGCATAATTCAAACAAGGATTAAATCCTATACGCAAATATTTACGTCGTCACATATAAAAACTCACGACCCTACCCGCAGACCGGGTGGACGTCAGTTAAATAATCATTCTCCCCCTTTAGATAAGCCCTGGCACTCGAGAATTCGTAGTCGACCTCCTTCTTCACGATCCCCCTTCGTACTGGATTCTCGAAAATGTACCGAATTTTCCTCTTCAAGTCCACCTCGCCCTCGATGCTGTACTCGAAAAATTGCCTCTGCCAGACCTTTCCCCTCTCACCCCGCATCATGAAATACTTGCGACCGAAGCTCCCCTTGATCGCCTTCATCACCTCCGACAAATCATATCTCTCATTGGGTTCGATCAGAAGATGAATGTGGTCTGGCATCACCACGTAGCTGTAAATCTTGAAAGCTAACAAGGGCTTATAGTAACGCAAGGTGTTCAAGAAGAAGTGGGCCGCGCCTGGATCTTTAAAAATCTGCTGCCTCTTTTCCGTATTGGTGGTCACAAAATAATACATCCTTCCTCTACTTCTTTTCATACTTTAAAGTCCTCACGTTATGTGAACTATTAAACGAAATTCCTAGCACAATTACCATATCATGTCAATTTTTTCCCTATGATTTTCAACGAATTAGCTAGATTAATATCTAGATATTATAGGTATCGAATTAGGTGAGATTGGCGAAAAGACCATTACTCCCCGTGAGATCTGGGGGCAATAAACAGTCCTCTCTATGACGGGAAAACTAACTCTTCAACCGGTTCAGGAATTTTTCCGGCATGCTACTCGGATTTCCCCTCTTATTGAGACAGAGGTGCCGAGTCTCCCCATATACAACGACCTCTTGGGTCTCCTTTCTCAGAATCCTGTAGCCAAAGGTCACCATTCGCGCTTTCAAATCCTTCAGATGAGTCCGAACAACAATCAGCTCATCGTATTTGGCCGATCCCTTATATCTACAGCGGAGGTCCACCACCACCAGCCTGTATCCCATTCCCTCAAGCTCCCTATAGCTGAACCCCTTTGCCCGACAGTATTCAGACCGTCCCACCTCGAACCATACAACATAACTGCCGTAATAGGCCACCCCCATTTGATCCGTTTCGGCATAGCGTACCCGAACATCAACATCCACATAATCCCTATGATCGGCCCCCTTATCCACAGCCATACTCTCACCACGGGCCATTATCTCTCTTAAACCCTGTAGAAGCTCCCTTTATTATTACGGACATCCTGCCGCGGGTCAGGGGGCTAAAATGTATCCAAGCCTTATCATCATTGATCGAACTGGTACACTATCTCACCCTTTTTTACCAAACCAAGTTCCCTTCGGGCCAGTTCCTCGATGTATGTCTTATTGGTCCTCAAGTTGTCGATCTCGCCTATCAGCCTTTCATTCTCTTGCCGCAACTCCATATCAACCCTTTCGATCTCCCTCAGTTCCCTTCTCAGACGGTAGACCTGCAAGAGTCCCTTATCCCCGAAAAAGGTGAAGAAGATCATCACCGATGCGAGCAAGAGTATCGTGACGAGGACTCCCTTATTATACCCTTTTAAAGGGGCCACTTCCTTTTGCCTCTATTTCAACCTGAATTTGACGGTAACGGTTCCCCATTGCTCAACCGTTGGCCCACCTTCGTCCAATGGATTGAATCGCCACTGCTTAATATAGTTTATGGCGATTCGCTCCAATTCCGCATCTCCTCTGAGCAGGGAAAACACCCTCCCCACCGATCCATCGGGCAGCACCCAAAACTTCAATTCAACCTCCCCTTCCCTGTCGATCTTCACCCCGGGGATTTCCGGTTTATAGAGGATTTTCCTTTCGCCGACTGGCCCCTTGATTCTGCTGGAATCCCTCTTTTTACCTTGGACAGATGGTTTCTTGGATTGGATTTTCACCATTATCCGGGCAATGATGCGCTCGGTCCCTTTATCCTCGAGGATCCGTCTTCTAGGAATCTCCATCTCCCCTACACCACCGGACAGCGTCTTCCCCCGATAATCACCCATAGGCATTGAGGATCCCCGGAATAATCTGCCCAAATCCTTAAAAAAGGGAGAGCTTCTCAACAATCTAACCCTTTCCTCGGGGGTGATTTTTCCCTTCCGCTGGGGAACGAGAAAAGAAGGGCTCGGGACATCGATGCTCTCACCCAAGCTCAGCTCTCTCAACTTGCTCATGAGGAAATCCTCGCGTCTCTTCCGATCATCAACGCGGTATTGCTTAATGGACTTCTCCCTCTGCCCTTCCCCTTCTTCTAACCTTTTAAGGAAAGGCTCTAAATAGAGCTGCTTCGGTTCCACTAACTCTATGGGGAAAATCCTCAACTTGGTAACCGCGAAATAATTGGGCACGAACAACAAGAAGCTAAAGTGAATGAGGATGGATACCAGCACGAAAAGAGACAATTTCATTGCAACAATTCCTGAGATCTACTTTTTCCTCTCCTTTGGCCTCGTGGCGATGGCCAGCTTATTGAAACCAGATGTCTTCGCCACATCCATAACCTCCACCACTTTCCCGTGGAGCACCCTTTCATCCGCCTGAATGATGACCATCCCTTCCCGACTCTCCCTGGCGGCCTTTTTCAAATACTTTCCCAACTCCTCAATACTTACGAGCTTCTGTTCCACAAAGATCTTATCGTCCTTAGCCATCACTACCCTGACCTCCTTCTTTTCCCTGGAGATCTCCGTCGATGAGGATTCGGGAAGTTTCACCTTGATCCCCGGGGCCACGATGAAGGTGGTGGAGAGCATGAAAAAGATGAGCAATAAAAAGACTACATCCACCAGGGGTGTCAAATCAAACCTCGATTCCTCCCTTTTCGTCGGCTTAAACTGCATAATCCTTCCCCTTTTCCCAATCAGTCCAATTGTGGATCCCTATCGCTACCTCCCCTTGAGCAGATCGACCATCCGTATTGAGTGTTCTTCCATCCCCACGATTAAGTCATCCGCTTTATTGGCCAGATATCGGTAGAGTACGAAAGTCGGAATGGCGACCACCAGTCCCGCTGCCGTCGTGATCAGGGCCTCTGAAATCCCGCCTGCAAGGCTGCTGGGGTTTCCAACCCCTTGAATTGATATGACGTTAAAAGCCTTGATCATTCCAAACACCGTCCCCAATAACCCCAAAAGGGGTGCAATGGCTGAGATGGTCCCAACCACATTGATATACCGTTCGAGGGTTGCTGCCTCTCTCCTTCCAATCTCCTCAATGCTCTCCTTGACGATCTCCCTTCGTTTGCCGAAATTGCGAATCCCTGCCACAATGATATTGGCCATTGAGGAGTTGTCCTTTCGACACCGGGTAATGGCTTCCGGGATCTTCTCTCGACGAATGAGGTCCTCGATTTCGATCAAGAAATCCCGAGGGATAACCCTTGATCTCCTTAAACTCCAGAGCCTCTCCAAGAAAATGGCCAGCGCGATGATGGAACATAAGGCAATGGGAATCATCAAAACTCCGCCCTTAACGACAAAATCGTACATGGCTCCTCCTCTCCTATCTCTTAGACATCTCTTTTTCCACCCGTTTCAGCATCTTACGACCAATCTCCTTCGCCTCCCTCGATCGGGCGGTATGAAGTAGTTTCTGGTAAATTTGCCGAGCTTCGGACCACCTCTCCTGATCCATATAAATCTGGCCCACCTTCAAAAGGGCCTCCTCCACATACCCCCCTCGATCATAATAGAGATAGAGAACCTTCATGAGCTCCCGCGTGGCCGACTCCTTATCCCCCAACGCCAGATAGGAATCGCCAATTTTCAGTTGGGCAAGGGCAGCCGTGGCCTTATCCGGAGAACCGCTGGCCCTTTTAAAGGAAGCAATAGCTTCCCGGTAGTTCTGACCATGAAGATAGAGCACTCCCAAATTGAGTGATGCCTCGTAAACGATGGGATCATTCGAATATAATGCGATGAGCCTCTTGAGGGTTTTCTCGGCCCAATCGGGCCTCTTCAATATCCGATAGCACTCACTCGCCTTGAGGTAAGATCGCTTATCCCATCCCGACCTGGGAAATCGATAAATGACCCGTTCGTAGCTCCTGAGGGCTCTTCTGAAATCCTCCAGGGCGTAGTAACCTTGGCCGATCTCATACCAAGCCTTCACCACATGGTTACTGTCTGGAAAATGCCGGGTAATCTTTTCATATTCGGCGACGGCCTCCGGGAACCGTCTCATATTCATGTATATCTCGCCGATTCTGAACTGAGCATCATCGGCCAGGTCGCTTTTCGGAAAATTTCGGAGCATTTCCCTATAGGCGAAGATGGCCTTATTCCACTGGCCATTTTTCTCATAAAACTCGGCCAATTGGAGTTCCAAATTAGCGCCCAGGGGATGATTCGGATACCTCCGGAAAAAATCCCCTATCTTTTCGCTGAAGCGATCATACTTCCCCTCCTGGTAAAAGGAGAGAATAATCCCATAATCGGCTTCGGGCGCCTCCTTTGAATCGGGATAGCCCTTGATTACCTTTAAGTAGCCGAGTATAGCCCTGAGATACTCCCCGAGGTTGTAATAACTATCCCCGATCCTTAGGAAGGCTTGAGGGGCCAATGGGCTCGATGGGGCGAAATTTATCAGTCGGGAAAAGGCATCTATGGCCTTTTTGAAAGCCTTACTCCTGAAATGGGACATCCCCAACCAAAAATAGGCATCATCCGCATAAGAACTTTTGGGGAGCTCCTTGAGTATTTCTTCGAATTGTTCCGCAGCTTCCGCGAAAAGTCTCTGTTTGTAGTGGATCCAACCAGTCAAAAAATAGGCCTTATCCAGCTTTTCCCCCCTGTAATCTCCCTGAGTTAATCGGGCTAAGTAATCCAGCGCCCTCTTATACTGTTTCAAGTTAAAGTAGGTTTCTGCCAGGAGGACGGTAGCTTCGGGAACGAGGTCATGCTCTGGGTAGGCTTCAACCAGCTGATTGAAGTATGAAGCCGCCTTCCTCCACTTTCCCAACTGGAAATAATACCACCCCAAGCTATTGAGGGCCTTCCCATAGTAGAAACCGTTATTCACCAGTTCCCTGAAATAGCCTGTCGCCTCGGCGTAGTTCCTCAATAATAAATTCGCCTCCCCAATCCAATAGATAACCTCATCCCTCTGGGAGAAATTGGGATATCCCGAAAGGATCCCCTTCCAATAATGAATGGCCTTCTTGTACGACTTTTCCTGGAATAGGGAAAGACCAATCTTAAAGAGGGCCTGACCGACCAAGGGGCTATCGGTATATCCATCAATGAGGACCTGATAGGAATTGAGGGCATTTCGGTAGTCCTTCAGATTATAAAAAGACTCCCCGATATTGAAGTATACTTTGTCCTTCAGTTCAGTCATCGGATATAACTTGACGAGGTCCCGATAAGATTCGATGGCCTTTTGAAATTCCCCCTCCTGGAAATAATAGTAAGCGATTTCGTTAAGGGCAGTACTCCCCCAAGTCGATTGGACGTAGCGCTCGGCAAGTTCTCGGTGGTACTGGATCGCCCTTTCCATCTCCCCTTGACCAAGGTAGGATTTAATCAAACCGTAATAAGTGATTTCGGCCAATTTGGTCTCGGGGAATCTCAAGAGCAACTCCTCGAATACCGAGGCCGAATCTCTATATCTGGCCAAGGAGACCAAACTCCAGCCCAACCCATAGAGGGAATTCTCCAATAGGGGATGCAACGCAAAGTCCGCATTAAAGGCCCTGAAAGCCCGTTCCGCATCCTCGAATCTCCTCAGATGAAAAAGGTTAGCACCTATGAGGTATTGAGTCTCAATCCTCAGGTAGCCTTGGGGAAATCTCTCCACTAAACTACGGAACTTCTCCAATCCCCCGTTGTAATTATTCATGCGGATTAATGACTCCCCTGCCCAGAAGAGTGCTGATTCCGCAATGGGGCTCTCGGGACGGAGTCCATATGCCTCGTCGAGAAATTGATATGCACTTTCATACTGACCTTGTTTGAAATAGATCCATCCAGCTGAATAATAGGAGTAATCGATGAGTTTGTCCTTGGGATATCGATCGATCACCTCGAGAAAATACTTCAGTGCCTCCTCCAGTTGATCGAGGTGAAGCTTGGACTCCCCCAACCAATAGTATGCCGATCCTAAAAAGGGACTCTCTGAGTAGTTGATAATGAACTTTTCAAATGACTCAACGGCATCCTCATAATTCTCCTTCAGGTAGCGATATTTCCCCTGTTTATAGAGGGCAAGTTCTCCCTCAAAGACTTTTACCATGGAGGTACTGAGAGAGCTGGAATAGGCGCAACCCGGCGACTTGGTCGCCGGCCTCACCTTCCGCAACTGAGCCATCATCTCCTCGTCTACGGCCCTGTATTCTATCCTCGGTTCCGCCTTAACCCCTTGGGCCACGACAAGAGGAAGGGGAATCTTCCGGTAATCGGTAAGCTTCGATTCATCGGGGCTCGTAATGACGACCTCTGGGAGACTTATCCGAAGATGTTCTTCGGTGCCCTTCAGCTTTGGAACAAGGGAGATGCAAAGGAGGGCAAAAAAAGAGAAGGCCGTGGCAAATTTTATCACTTTCTTGAACATGGACAATTCCTCAAAGGGAAATTTTCCATCGGCCTTTGGGATGATTCAAGAAAAACGTATCAGAATCAAGACCCCTTGTCAAGGAAGTAGCTTTTCCAACACGGGTTAGACAATCTATTGGGGTGCAATGGAGTCCTGGCGTTTCCTGAGCTTTATAGGGAATACTCTTATAACTTTTTGATTATATCCGCACATTAGGCTCACGGGCAACGATTTTCTCCGGAAAATCAGGAAACCCCAGCCGAAGTCCGGTTGACAACCGCCGTAAGAAGTAATAAGTATAGTCCAAAGGAGGTTCGGGATGCTGAGAAATTGGTATTCCGTAGCGCTGTTTTTTTTGGATCTTGCTTTCTTCTGAGGGGACCAAATCCGATAACCCGCGAAATCCCGTTCAAGTGGATTTTAATTCCATGAAAGAAGAAATGATAGAAAACCAAATCCGTGCAAGGGGAATCAAGGATGAGGTTGTATTAAATACCATCCGCAAGGTAGATAGACAAAAGTTTGTTCCCGAGGAGATACGTCACCATGCCTATTCAGATCGACCGCTGCCCATCGGGGAGGGACAGACCATCTCCCAGCCCTACATCGTAGCCTTAATGACGGAATTGCTTGAATTAAAAAAGGGGAACAGGGTTTTGGAAGTAGGCACGGGATCGGGTTACCAGGCTGCAATCTTGGCAGAACTAGCGGACCACGTCTACACCATTGAAACCATCGGATCCCTGGCCCTGTCCGCAGAAAGGCTTCTGAGGGAATTGGGTTACAGAAATATCAATGTCAAAATTGGGGATGGCTACATCGGCTGGGAGGAATTTGCGCCCTTCGATGCTATCATCGTAACCGCTGCACCCTCCCATGTCCCTCAGCCTTTGCTCGATCAGCTCAAGGAAGGGGGAAGGCTCGTTATCCCCGTTGGGGATTATTATCAGGAACTCAAAAAGATCACCAAGGTAAAGGGAAAGATCAAAAGTCAGAATGTCATCCCGGTGGTATTCGTTCCCATGATTGGTGAGCATGTCAAGATGGGAGGAAAGAGGTGAAGAATGTAATCATCCCTTCCCTCTACGCCATTTATCAAGCCTCTTCCTGATTTCTCCCTCATATCCCTGATTCGAGGGTCGGTAATAAATCCTTCCCTTAAGGTCCTCAGGAAGATAATCCTCCTCTACGTAATGGCCTGGAAAGTCATGGGGATACTTATATCCCTTTCCATAGCCCAGTTCCTTCATCAGTTTTGTGGGGGCATTTCGCAAATGGAGGGGAACCGGGAGCGAAAGGGTCCGTTGTATGTCCTTCTGAACATCGCGATATGCCCTATAGAGGGCGTTGCTCTTAGGGGCCGTGGCCAGATAGACGGCAGCCTGAGCAAGAGCCAGATTTCCCTCCGGCAATCCTACAAAATTGAATGCCTGCATGGCCGCCACGGCCACTTGAAGGGCCTGAGGGTCTGCATTTCCAATATCCTCAGACACAAATCGAACCATTCGCCTGGCGATATAGAGGGGATCTTCACCCGCCTCCATCATCCTGCCGAGCCAGTAGAGGGCGGCATCGGGATCACTTCCCCTTAGGCTCTTATGGAGAGCGGAAATGAGATTATAGTGTTCCTCCCCATCTTTATCATAGAGCAATGCCTTTCGCTGCATCACCGCTTCGAGGATTTCCAGGGTAATCCTCCTCACTTGCTTTCTACCCGGGAGTACGGTCATCACCGCCATTTCCAGGACATTGAGGGCAATCCTGGCATCCCCATCGGCCATGGCAGAAATGTGGTCGAGGAGGTGGGGCTCCAGCTCGACGGTGAATTTCCCCAATCCCCTCTCCTCATCCTTCAAGGCTCGGTTGAGGATTACCAGTAGTCGATCCCTTTTCAAGGAGTGCAAGGTAAAAACCCGTGTTCGGGATAAAAGGGGCGAAATTACCTCGAAGGAAGGATTTTCCGTTGTGGCCCCGATGAGGATCAAAAGGCCGTTTTCCACATGGGGGAGGAATGCATCCTGCTGGGCCTTATTGAACCGATGGATTTCATCGACGAATAAGATAGTCCTTCGATGATGAAAACGCAGCTGACCCTCCGCCTCTTTGGTCACCTCCCTTATCTCCTTCACTCCTGACAAAACCGCGCTGAAGGAAATGAAATGAGAATCCGTTGTGGAAGCAATAATCCTGGCGAGGGTTGTCTTGCCGGAGCCGGGAGGCCCCCAAAAAATCATCGATTGAAGCACATCCCTTTCGATGGCGTTCCGGAGGGGCTTCCCCTTGTCCAAGAGATGCTCCTGGCCGAGGAACTCCAAAAGGGAGATGGGCCGCATCCGATCGGCCAGGGGAGCAGAGGCCTTCCCGATTTTCTCCCCTTCAGGATCGAATAAACCCCGCTCCAATCTTCGGTTTGGACTCTTCATGAACCTCCTTTTACGAGATATTACCCTTTTGAAGTACCCGGTCCATCTCAGAATAGATCTTTACAGGCTGTTGCCCAAATCTCCTGGAGCGAACATTAAAGAATTCTTGCTAACCATTCTTAGTGAAGCGAAACGGCCGCAAATCTAATGTTTGAGCCCAAAGGGTGAGTTTTAGATTTGCAGTGAAGCGAACCTTAGAATGATCAAAAATTCTTTTCAGAGAGCGAAAGGGGATTTGAACAACAACCCCTTTACATTTGACATCTCCCCAACAGCATATTATTATACCGCCTGGTTCAAGTCAAGGTTAACCCGATCAGCCGGGGGCTGATGTCATGAAGGTTGAATATTACGGCTATTGTTGGATCTGCGGCGAGAGGAACAAGGACGGCCTCCAACTAAAATTCGACCTCAACAAGAGCGCAAAGACCCTCCAGACAAGCTTTATCCCCACGGAAACCTACCAGGGCTATGACGGAATCGTCCATGGGGGAATCCTTTCGGCCCTATTGGATGAGGCCATGGCTAAACTCGCCTTTGAATTGGGCTATAATGCCGTCACAGCTATGTTAAACGTCCGGTTTAAGAGCCCCGCCAAGGTAAAGGAAAAGCTTACGATCAGGGGTAAAATTACCCGGGCCAATCGCAGGCTGGTCCTTGCCAAAGCCACAATTCATAAAGAAGACGGGACCCTCATAGCTGAGGGCGATTCCAAATTAGTGCGGAAATAGAAAGTCAGAGCTTGATGGTCTCGTAAAAAGTCATAAATCAGACGGCACACTAAAAAACTCCAGATGCAAGGCGCGTGAATCTTTAGGAATGCGGCGTACTTACCAGTACGCCGCAGTGACTAAAGATGAAGCGCAACGCCGCAGATGGACTTTTTACGAAGCCGTCAAAGCTTCAAAAGGTTCTTTATGTTTTGCCCCAATATTTTGCGCCTTTCTTCTTTCCCGAGCCCCGAATCCTCCATCTCTTCGATATAACGCCTTGGGGGTATGAGTGGATAATCGCTCCCGAAGAGAATTTTGTCAGCTCCCACGATAGTTACCGCCACGGAATAGATCTTCCTACGATAGAGAAAGGGGGAGGCCGCTGTATCGTACCAAGTCCTCGCGGCGGTCTTGGCCACCTCGGGCATCAGTTCGTAGAAAAAGAATCCCCCTCCCCAGTGGGCCAAGATGATCTGAACCTCGGGAAAGGCACAGATGAAATCATATGTAGATTTCAATGTTGTATGGCACTTACCCTGGTATGAGTGCCCGACCATTTCGTTGCTGTGGAGCATCAATGGGAGATCCGCTTTTTCCAGGATTTCACAGATGGGTTTCAGCGAGTCGATTTCGTAGTGGGTAAGACCGGAGGTGTAGGAGGCCAATTCCCCGATTCCCCTCATCCCCAGGCTGATGCATCGCTCGGCCTCCTCGATGGCCTCATCCCTATCGTTGGGCTGAATACAGCCAAACCCGATAATTCTCTCGGGAAACCGACGCATACCCTCCAAAATGTAGTCGTTTCCGGCGGCACACAACATGCTATCCAACCAAGGAAATCCACACACCACCGCCTTGTCGACTCCTCCCTCATCCATTGAGTGGATCAATTCCTCCACCCCTACCATTCTCGCCTTTTCATCCCTGTAGATCTCCCCAAAGGCCATGTCCTTTTGGGAATACTTTCCGCGATCCCTCCTCACCTCGTCTGGGAAGATATGCGTGTGGCAATCGATGATCATCGGCCTCTGCCTTCTAAAGTTTCCCCTTGGTATAACCATACCATCCCAACTTCCTCCCCATGCCCCAATATTCATATGCTCCCGCGCAATATGCAACGGGAAGCGCCTTTGCGACATCAATCCGGCCCTTCTCCTTTAGAACCGTATCATCGATATGGATGGCCACGATCTCCCCGAGGAAGAGGTCGTGGCTCCCCAAGGGGATGATCCTCCTCACCTTAACATTCCAAATTGACGTGACACTCCTCGATGAGGGGAGGAGCAACCTCCTGGGCCGGCATGGGAGTGAACTCTGCTTCCGAAAACTTATCCACATCCGTTCCCGAGACAACCCCACAGAGGTCGACTTTTCTGATAATCTCCTCTGAGGGAATATTCACAACGAACTCCTGGGAAGCCTTGATCAATCCATGGGAATGGCGACCGGGCCGGATGGAAATGGAGACCATGGGGGGGTCTGAGTTGACTATCCCTACCCAGGCGAGGGTAATGATGTTCGGTTTCCCTGCCGCATTTACGCAGGTGATTAACATGACGGGTATGGGAAACATCGTCGTCGTCGGCTTTAGGTCTACCTTGCTCATATCCACCTCCATCAAATAAAAGGGGCGACATCCCCTTTTCCCCTTCGGATTACCCTGGGGACTTCGTCGGTTAGATCGATAATGCTCGAATGCTCTGCCACGATAATTCCCCCGTCGATGACCAAATCAAGGCTCTTGCCAAAACGCTCCTCGATTTCTTGGGGATCACTGTAAAGCTCTTCGTCCGGGCGGTATACGCTCGTGCTAATGATGGGATGGTCCAATTCCCTCACAAGGGCGAGACAAATGGGATTGTCCGGAACCCGAATCCCAACGGTCTTCTGCTTAGTCATCGCCATCCTCGGAACCAACTTCGTGGCCTCTAGTATGAACGTGTAAGCCCCGGGCAGGAGTCGCTTCATCGTTTTATAGGCATAATTTGAAACGTGGGCATATCGACTGATATCCTTTAAATTTGAACAAATAAAGCTCAGGGGTTTGTTCCGATTGTACTTCTTAAGCCTGTAGATCCTCTCGATGGCTTCCTTATTGAATAAGTCACATCCTATCCCGTAGATGGTATCGGTGGGATAACCGATCACCCCTCCCTTCTTCAGTACCGCGATGACCCTTTTGATCAACCTGAGTTGAGGGTTTTGTGGATTGATACTGATAATCATGGATTATTCCTCCTTCCCGGTTCGTATCACCTCCTTCATGATTAAAACATTATCAAAAAATTTTCCAGTTAAATCAAGGCACTCTCATGAGGCTTACCTAGCTTTGTAAAACTCCTCTCTCCCTGGCTAGACTCTTCCGAAAAAGCGCTCCGAAGGACGGGATACTGAGGATAAGGAGAAAGGGATCCAAAAAACTCCGCCACCTCGCGATTTGCCCTACACGTATCAGGCCTCAAGAGGAAGAGGTTTCGCGGGGCAAGGGCTCCGCTCGAAATTGCGCCAACGGGGAGACTAGGCAATTCAACGGGAGAAACGCATCAAATGCCTCTCCAGGAAGTGCGGGAATTCGGGATATCGGTTTTTCGAGAACCCCACGGCCATAGCGGACTCATCGACGATATCATACCTGGGTTTGGCCCGTTCCGCACCAAACGAGCGCCGTGGCCTCGAGCTGACCGAAGGGAGGTGTATGTAAAGGGTCCCAATATAGATAATCTTCCCGGGTAAGACGTTGAAATAGATGGATAAAGGCTCAATCGTGTTGGCGTGACCACCGGGGAATATATAGACCCATCTCCATAAATTATACTCCCCTGGGGGTAACCTCAGGTAGAAATATCCATCCCCTCTGAGATAGTGCGAAACTTTCAATGGGGAATGCTTCCCCCTGATGAATAATCGAAAGGAGATTTTGGTTGAAGGGTCTATCCGGGGACTCTCCCAGGATTTTTCGACGTCATCCTCCACCACCCCAATCCTGCCAAGAACCACGGAATCATCCCTATGATTTCCATAAAAGTATTCAGTCTCCACATTCCCGATTTCCCTCACACAGGACGGAAAACAGAAAATCCCTAGGACAAGACAAATCTCTATGAACCTCCAATTCCTTACCATCGAATGAACCAGGAAAATACCATCACTGCCCTTCCTCCACTTATAGGCAGATTTCGCCTCAAAGTCAAGGTGCTCTTGATCGATTTGACATGGCCAAATCCCCAGGTATAAATAACCAAAAAAGGGACATTGATGAGAGGAGGAACCGGAATGATAAAAACGAAAGTAATGGCATCGGCACTGTCCGCGATTATCACCTCGGCCTTTCTGAGGCCGTGCCTTGCCCAAAGTGAAAAGCCGGCTACCCGGGTAAACCTCAACTTGCCTACGATTCAAAAGGCGGTGATCTGCGAAAAGGTTGAAAATCGAATAAGAGATATAATTCCCCCATGGATATCTCTTCTGCCCTCGGGGGGAATACGCATGGCCTCGAAGGCAAAAGGCCATACCAAATGGGGCTCAACATAGAAGGAAATGAAAGAGACCCAAGTGTGATGGTCTCGTAAAAAGTCATAAATCAGACGGCACAGTAAAAAGCTCCAGATG
>CBDUXJ010000002.1:0-45082 GCA_965371165.1 uncultured Syntrophobacterales bacterium
TTCGCTCGTTCCGAGCATCCCGCCCGCAAAGGGTAGAACAATCCAATTAGTGGAATGATGGGGCGGCCGTATTTCGAGCTACTAATGGTCGCTCCATTTCCCATAACGTTCCCTGAGAATCCTGTGGAGAATCTTTCCGGTTCCCGTCCTGGGCATCTCCTCATCTTTGATAAAATCGACAGACTTGGGGATCTTATAGCCGGCAATTTTGCCCCGGCAATGCTGGGTCAGTTCCGCGGCCAGGTCCTCTGACGGTGTATATTTTTCATAGAGGATCACTACAGCCTTGACCGCTTCTCCCCACTTTTCGTGGGGCACCCCGATGACCGCAACATCCTTCACAGCAGCATGGCTCCCTACTATGTTTTCGACCTCGGATGGGTACACGTTCTCCCCTCCCGTGATGATCATATTGGCCTTTCTGTCTACCAGATAGTAATAGCCTTCCTCATCTCTTTTTCCCATATCCCCAGCCGTTGACCACTCGCCCTCGAACACTTCCCTGGTCTTCTTCGGGTCTTTCCAGTATTCCTTGAAGACTACGGGTGTCCTGACAAATATCTCTCCCACTTCACCATCGGGAACTTCCCTTCGGTTCTCATCGAGAATTTTGATCCGGTCTATCCCGAAGATCTCCTTTCCAATGGAGCCGAGCTTCTCCATCTGATCTTCGGGCCGCAAGAGGGTCATCAGGCCCTGTTCCGTTGATCCGTATGCCTCCCAAAGCTCGGCATTCTGGAAGTATTTCATGATTTCGATTTTGGTATCTTTCCTGGCGGGAGCCGAGGAGATGAGAAGCTGGCGAATCGAGCTCACATCATACTTACGCTTTACCTCATCGGGAAGAGCCAACATCATGATGTAGTGGGTGGGAACTAATGAGGTGAAAGTTATCTTCTCCTCGTCAATGGTTCGGATAAGATCCTCGGGGTCGAAACTGATCATGTTATAGACGAAGCAACTTCCCCCCACATATGTGTACGAAAATGAGTAAAAGATGGAGTTAATATGACACATGGGCATGACCAACATTACCTTATCATCAGGCCTAACGGCCATATTGATATCGTTCAGGATGTACTCTGCGATATTACCCTCGTGGGTTCTCACCACGCCCTTTGGCCGTCCCGTAGTCCCCGACGTATACATAATATTCCAGATATCCGCGGAATCAACGACCACATCCGGCTGGCTTGGCGCCCCTTTTTCCATGAGATCCTCATAGTGAAGATACCCCTCGGGTGGCTTTCCGCTCCCCATATAGACGTAATTCTCTTGGGGAACGGGCAGCTTATCCCGCATGCTGGCTATTATTTCGATGAACTCCTCTGCCACCAGAAAGGCCTTGCTCTCGGAATGGTTGATGATGTATTCGATTTCAGGTGGGGCCAAGCGAAACATAACGGGAACGGTAATCTGTCCTCCCCTGGCGGAAGCGGCATAGATCTCCATCCATTCGATGCAATTATATGCCAGAATGGCAAAACGGTCGCCCTTTTTCACCCCCAGATCGGATAGGGCATTGGCCAAACGATTCGCCCGCTCGTCCCATTCCTTGAAGGTGGCCTGCCTGAACTTATCCTTGATGGCTACCTTATCGGGGACGTTTATGGCGTGCATCTTAAGCACGTCTCCCGCGTGTAACCACTTGCTCTTTAATACCATTTCTCTTTTCCCCGTGGCTTTGTGTTTTTTTGTATTCTAATCCTGCGTTTTATCCTTGTCAATCTTTTTCGGCCTCTTCCAACAAGGACCTCCATCCCCCGTGTTCGAATCCAAATCCACTACCTTGCAAAGAACCCCGTGATCGGCTATCATCCATGCACATATTCCCGCACTTTTCCTCGGAGGTGAATATGGAAATCCTTATGGAACCCAAGATCCGCTTGTTTCTCGTCCCCTTTTTATTCTTCCTCATATCCGTCCTGATAAACCTCATTCAGCACCATTACTACAGGAGACGGGCGGATCGCTTCCTCAACAAGCAAGAGTCGCTCTTCCGTTCCCTTACAGGGCTCCATAACTCCCTGGGCAAGCTGGAGACCGCCTGTGCCCTGGAAATGGAGATGACCACCTCCCTGAAAGACATGGGGAAAGCTATTCATATCGCCCGAGCCCACCTAAGCTCCTCTATAGCGGATATCGAGGGCAACCTTCATTCTTTTCGAGAGTACAGGGTGAGGGAAAAGGCACGGGAAAAACATAAGCGGGGATTAGACACGGGCCGTGGGAAAAAACCATCGAAATAGAGAAGCTCTGATGCTAAAATCCGCAAGGAGCTCCTTGTCTTTTCCACTGGATTTAGCTATAGAAAAGTGATCTTCGGAACAGGAGGGGATTGCCATGGAAATAGAGGGATATAGCTTTCCTGATGATCTCTACTACGACAAGGAGCACTGTTGGTGTCGTGTGGAGGGAAATGTGGCGGTAACCGGAACAACGGATTTCGCCCAAAAAATGGCCGGGGAAATCGTCTATGTCCAATTACCATTGGTGGGCAAATCAGTAACACAGGGGAAACCCTGTGCTGCCCTTGAATCGGGGAAGTGGGTAGGTCGTATTTACGCGGTTGTATCGGGAAAAGTCGTGGAGGTGAATGAGGGGCTCGAGGATAACCCTCAACTAATCAACGACGGACCCTATGAACAGGGATGGATATTCAAGACCGAACCGAGCGATCTCGAAGGGGAATTGAAAAATCTGATGCAAGGTGATGATCTTGTTCGATTCATCAAATCAGAGATCATCCGAGTAGCAGCAGAGAGGTAATCCAACCGCCCGGTTTCATACCTGTAGATTCCCCCAAAGGCCATCGTCCAATCCAAATCGGAGGGGCCCTAATAGCACCCCTACCCCTCCCCACAGTTCATTACCCACCATTGCCGATCCTGTTTGAGCCATCCATTCCGTCTGATTTAAAGCGGTTGGAATTCCGTTACCATTGATGAAGTGACCGTAATTTGTCCTTTGCATAGAAAAAAAATAGGCGATTGAAAAAGGAAGTGGAAAGAATATATATTTGATAATTATGACGGCTTCGTAAAAAGTCCATCTGCCGTTCGACATGCTCACGGCCCTGAGCAAAGCCGAAGGGCTGCGTTGCGCTTCATCTTTAGTCACTGCAGCGTACTTCTATGTACGCCTCATTCCTCAGGATTTGCGCGCCTTGCATCTGGATCTTTTTTCTTTGCCGTCTGATTTATGACTTTTTACGAGACCATCAACTTTAGAATGATCAAAAATTTTTTTTAGAGAGCGAAAGGAGATTTGAGCAACAACCCGTTAAGACCTGAGCATCGAGGGAAGAGCGTAGGAGGTATTATGGATTATATCGAAAAAATCGAGGGGATTGTAGGAGGGGAAAATGTCCGAAGGGATGAAATCGAGAGGCTCTGTTACTCCAGGGATCTATCGGTCCACGAGGCGATTCCCGATGTGATCGTATTCGCCAAGAGCTCGGAGGAGGTTTCCAAAATTCTCGCCGCAGCCAATGAGGAAAAGATCCCTGTAACCCCAAGGGGTTCGGGCACGAGTGCCGTGGGGGGGGCCTTGGCCGCAAAAGGGGGAATCCTGCTCGATTTCAGTCGAATGGACCATATTCTGGAAATCAACGGGCAGGATGGATATGTCATAGCTGAACCAGGGGTAATTTGTAATAACCTGAACATGGCCTTGGCGCCCACCCATTTCTTCCCCCCCGATCCCGCCAGTGCCACCCTCGCTTCCCTCGGGGGTATGGTCTCCACCAACGCCAGCGGAAATCGTGCCCTGAAATACGGGACGACGAAACAGTACGTGCTGGGGCTGGAGGTCGTTCTGGCCGATGGGAGGATTATCACTACGGGGTCGACCCTTGGCAAGTCCTCGGCCGGATATGACCTTACACACCTCTTCACTCAATCAGAGGGTACTCTGGGCATCATCACAAAGGTCATCCTGAGGATCTTACCCATGCCCGAATACATTGCCTATGCCGAAGCGCGGTTTCCCACTCTCATGGATGCGGGAAAGGCGGCCGAGGAGATCCTCACTGCCGGTATTGCCCTATCTTCGTGCGAGATATTGGATAAGACCTCCATCGATGTGGTCAACAAGGCCATGGGGCTTAATATCCCGGATAATGTTGGATGCATCCTGTTTATCGAAATCGATGGCAAGAAACAGACCGTCAAAGCAGACATCCGGAAGATTAACAGGATCTGCAAGGCCAACAACGGCATCGAGAATAATTGGGACGATGACCCCGATAAACGGCTCAAGATGTGGGCAGCACGCCAAGGCATCATCGCCTCCTTATCCACGGTAAAGAGGGGCTCAAGGCTTCAGTCCGTGGTGGAGGATTTTGGAGTCCCCATTACCAAAATTCCACAAACGATACAAGAAATTCAGAAAATCAGTGAAAAACACAACTTCCCCATCGCTACCTTCGGGCATATCGGAGACGGAAACCTCCATGCCGTCATCATATCCGATCCGAGAAATAAGGGGGAATGGGATATGGTGAGGAAAATCGCCGATGATTTCATCGAGCTCACCTTGCGGCTCAACGGGACCTTAACGGCTGAGCATGGAATCGGGATGGCAAAATCCCCTTACATTCGCCTGGAATTGGGCGAAGGCCACCAAGTCATGAAGGAAATAAAGGCAGCCCTGGATCCCAATAATATCCTCAATCCGGGGAAAATGGGCTTCGATGATTCCATTAGGGATATCTATGACTGTTTCGCCTTTCAAGGGGTAACAGAAGGGTTGCGAAGCTTTGGGAAGGCCGTTGATGACGAGATTTTTGCCTGCATCATGTGTGGCTTTTGCCGAGCGGGGTGCCCCGTATATAAGGAGACATCCCTTGAATCGAAGAATGCCCGCGGAAGGGTCATCTTGGCCTACAACATGCTCAAAGGGAGGCTCGGACCATCGAAGGAACTTGCGGAAAGGTTCTATCAGTGTACTATGTGCCTGCATTGTAAGGCGACCTGCCCAGCGGGAATTCAGGTAGACGATGTCGTAGAATCTGCTCGCAAGAGGTTAGTCGAGGCGGGATACCTACCCGATGTCCACAAGAACCTCTTAGAAAGCATCTCCAAATACGGGAACCCGCTCAATGAGCCCTCCGATAAGAGGACGGATGTCTACCCATCCACCTATGTCGATAAAGTCGCTGATATCTTGCTGTTTTTCGGTTGCGTTAGCAGCTATCAGGATATCAACATCGTCCCCGATACCATGGAGATTTTGGATAAAGCGGGCATCGATTACGCCACCATGGGCAATGAGGAACACTGTTGCGGGTACCTGGCCTACCTGGTGGGCGCACCTCATTTCAGGGACTCTATGAATAATAGCCTGAAGCGGCTTTCCAAATTCAACCCCAAGACCCTTGTGGCCACCTGCGCCGGCTGTTACAGGACCTTTAAACAGATTTACCCTCAATATTCCGATTTCAACATTGATGTTCGCCATGCCGTCGAATATTTCGAAAGGCTGATCAGTGAGGGGAGAATTCACTTCAGGGACGGATTTTCCGGGAAAGTGGTCTATCATGACCCCTGTGATATTGGTAGGCATATGGAGATCTACGAACCCCCCAGAACTATCCTGAAGCATATCCCCGGTCTGGAGCTCGTGGAGTTTAAACAGAACCGAAATCTGGCCAACTGTTGTGGAGGTGGAGGTGGAATGAAGGGTTACGACAACGAGTTGAGTTCGGCCCTGGCTTATAAGAGAATCACGGAGGCCTTGGATGTCGGTGCCGATATGGTCATTTCCGCATGTCCGGCTTGTAAGAGCAACCTCCACGTTGCCGCTGCAAGGCTGCGAAAGGAAAAGAAGGGCAGGATCAAGGTGATGGATATCACAGAGGTTGTGGCCCAGAGTATTGAATAAAGGGACGCACTACCCTCTATCAACGGTTTGCCGTGATCTCCTTCCCTAAGGTGTAACGCTTAATTTTCCTGGTGGACGTTTTGGGAAATGGTTCATCCCGAATCCGAAATTTCTTTACCCGTTTATATTCGGCCAGGTTTTTCCCGTATTGCTTGATTTCGGATTTGATGAGCTCCTTGATATCCCCAGGGGTCATGTGCTCGATTCCCCTCTCCTTCGAGTAGAGATCGATGCCCTCCTGATTGCAATAGACGAGGGCATGGACCTCCTCGACGAAGGGGGAAACCTTTTGTCCGTAAACCATAACCTCTTCGATGTAAGGGCTTTTTAAGAGTTGCTGCTCCACTTCTTCCGGGTATATATTCTTCCCCTTTGCCGTGACGATGAGATTCCTTACCCTCCCCTTGACGTAGAGAAATCCCTCATCATCTATAGATCCCAAATCGCCCGTGCGATACCACCCATCTACCAAAACCTCCTCGGTGGCCTCCGGATTGTTGAAGTATCCCTTCATCACATGAGGTCCCTTAACCCATATTTCCCCTATCCCTTCTTCGTTGGGATCGTGGATCCTAACCTCCACGCCAGGTATCGGCTTCCCCACCGAACCCTCCTTCGTCATCCCATCGTATTCAAAGGAGATGACCGGTGAGGTCTCCGTTATTCCATATCCTTGAAAGATCTTAAATCCCAATTCCCTTATCCCTTTCGCTATTTCCGGGTCCAGGGCAGCTCCGCCGCTGATGAGACGGATATCCTTCCCCAATTCTCCTTGAATTCTTCTGGTCACTATCCCCCTCAAGAGTTTTGTGCGGAATAACATTTTGCTGAAGAGATTGGAATCTATTTTCCTCATGATACGGGTGTACATTTTATCGAAGAGGGCGGGTACGCCCAAGACGAAGTTGGGCTTCACCTCCGATATATTCGAGGCGACCTTTTTGAGGCTCTCACAGAATGAGATGGTGCCGCCCATATAAATTGGGGCTAATATACCACATGTGGCTTCGTAGACATGATTGATCGGGAGAATGGATAAGGTATGTATCTTCTCATCTATCCCTGCATGTTCGACGAAGGATTGAATATTGGAGACAATATTCCGATTTGTTAACACGACCCCCTTTGACCTTCCCGTGGTCCCCGACGTGTAGATAATTGCCACAACATCATCCCGCTTCAACTCGTGGTGGATGAAGGTATCATTATGTCTTATGTGATCGATCCCAACGTGCTCCACTCCGCCCATATCGGGAAAGGGGTAATCCTCCGACGCCTGGCTATCCCACTTGTCCCCCATCATGGGGTCTAAAAGAATCACCCTTTCCAATGAGGGGAGTAGACCGATCACCTCGCAAAGGGTTTCCAAGTAATCGCGGGAGAGAATGATGAGCTTTGCCGAGGAGTCAATGAGGATGTGTTTTATTTCGCTGGCCTTCAACTCCTTGTCGATGGGAACGACGATGCCCCCATTGAGGACAATCCCGAAATAGGATATCACCCATCCCGGTCCGTTATGGGATAGTAAGGCGATTCGGTCTTTGGGCCTCATCCCGAGTTTAACCAATCCCGTACCAATATCCCTTGCCCATTCATGGAATTCACCATAGGTAATGCCCTTCCAACGCTCCCCGACCTTACACCTCAGCATGGGTTTTTCCTTGAAACGCTTTGCATTATGCTCCAACATCCTCGAAAGGGTAAC
This sequence comes from uncultured Syntrophobacterales bacterium, assembly GCA_965371165.1. GTDB lineage: Bacteria > Desulfobacterota > BSN033 > WVXP01. The sequence goes on from CBDUXJ010000002.1 coordinate 7,589, forward strand.
TTCCTCCACCTTGACCTCTTCCTTGAAGAGCTATTAAAGGATTTGAGTCCTGATTCTCCTTCTGCGATCCTTGGGCAGGAAAATAGAAAAACTGGTCCCCTTTCCCTGCTGACTCGATACCTGAATCGTTCCCCCCTGCTCCTTGATGATCCGATGAGCGGTTGCAAGGTTGATCCCGACCCTACCCGCTTTGGTGGAGAAGAAGGGGTCGAAGATTGCCCCGAGGTCCCCCTCGGAGATGCCGCGACCCGTATCGGAGATCTCTATACCAATAAAATCATCCTTGGGAAATAACTTGACATGGATCGACCCTCCTTCATTGATGGCTTCAAGGGCGTTATCCAAGATATAGCTGAGCGCCCTTGCTAAAAGGCCACCATCGATAAAAGGCATGGGATTCCAATTGGGTCTCTCCACTTCGAAGTCAATGACTAACTGTTTTTGAGACGCTTTCACCGAAAGAGATTTCAGCGAAGCCTCGATGATTTTCCGTATATTTTGCCGTTTATGAACCGGTTTCGGGAGGATGGAGAATTCCTGAACCTGATCGATAATCGCTTCTAAGCGACCGATCTCCTTTTCAATCCTCTTAAAATAGCGGACTTGATCGCCTTGAGAAATTCTCCTCGATATCCTTTTGGCAAAACCGCCTATGGATACGATGGGATTCCTGATTTTGTGGGCAATTCCCTCGGTCATCGTTCCCAGGCTCGCCAACCGTTGGGATTCGAGGTAATCCCGTTCCAACTCCTTCAATTTTTCGATCTCCTGAATGGTAAAGATAATCCGATTCCCATCCCGTCCTTCACCCTGGTAGAGGGAGATTTCTAATTTTACAAATATCCTTGTCCCATTCTTACTCCGCAATAAGTTTTCCCCCTTATATTCTCCTTCAACCCGGGTTGTTTTCAAAATGTTGGGGAGAAAATAGGCCAAATCCTCGGGTAAGAACAGCATCCCAATGGATTTACCGATTGAGGCCCTCATGCCATAACCAAAAAGCTTTCTTGCCTTTTTGTTGAGAAAGAGCATTGTTCCAAATGTATCGGTAATGATAACGGCATTTTCGATGAGGTCTATGGCCCGATGAAGAAACCCGGGGGTTATGGAAATTCCCCTCTCTTTTCCCTTCGGCGGACCAACCATCTTAAACCCCTTTATTGTGGTATTTCCCTTTGTACAGGTAAATCTACGTATTGAACGAGATCCCTGGGCGAGAAGGGAATTCCATCCACAATGCGGGCTTCGATTTCTGAAAGCTCCCTCCCCAGTCGCCTGAGCTGTCTTCCAAATCGATAAATCTCCAAAAGATCCTGCCAATGAGCCAAGGAAAATCGAATGGCTCCTCTCAGGGTGGTTCTCCCATGAGGCCCCATCACCATTCCATAGTCGATCTCTCGGGTAGATATATCATCTGAGATCATCCGAAGGGCCATCACTGGAACGCGGCTCTTGCTAGCCTCGCCTGCTATAGCCGACCCTTCCATTTCGACGGCCTCAACCCCCAGTTCTCGATGAATTCGATACCGTTCCTCGAGCTTGAAGATAAAATATGGTACGGTAAGCACCTTCCCCGTTTTAAATTCTACATTATATTTATCTAATATATTCGAGGTGATATCGATTAAACCTTTATCCAATGTATAGGTTTTTTCGACCCTGAGTGTCTCCATATCCTTAATCCATAGGAGGTGGGTAGCCAACAAAATTTCACCTATTTTCGTGGCCATATCTACTGATCCGGCCAAGCCGAAAGATAATATCGCTGTTGGAGAGAAGCGTTCTATCATATGAATGCATGCGTTCATAGCCCGATTATATCCAATGCCACTTTCTACCAAAACGAACTCCTTCCCGGAAAAGTCCCCCCGAAAAAAGCGACTGCTCTCCACCCTTTCCTTCTCGGTCAGCTCAATTTTCTTCAAGAGCCCTATTTCAAGCCCGGTGGCCCCAATTATCCCGATAAGGCCATCTGTTCTCGGTTGATGGATCCCATTCATTTCCCCACACCATGGGCAGAAGAACATCGGTCCTTTAACTCATCGATTTCCTTCGAGGTGAGATAGCGGTATTTCCCCAGTTTGAGATCGGCTAAGGTCAGGGAACCATAACGAATTCGCCTCAGTCTGGTCACGGGATGGGATATTGCATCACACATCTTCTTGATCAATCTGTTCCTTCCCTCATAGACGGTCAACCTCATCCATGAATTCCTCTTTAACCTCTTGATGATGCGTACCTTTGCCGGAAGGGTAACTCCATCCTCGAGGACTATTCCATCCCTTATCCTCCTCATCGCCCCCACATCGGGAATTCCCTTCACCTTGACCAAGTATGTGCGGGGAATCCCATACCTGGGGTGGGTCAATCGGTGATGGAGCTCGCCGTCGTTGGTGAGGATGAGCAATCCTTCGGAATCGAAATCGAGTCTGCCGATGGGATAGATCCTTTTCTTCTTCCCATGTAGGAAGTCTCGAATGGTAGGTCTTCCAAGGGGATCATCGAGGGTCGTAACACACCCCCTCGGTTTGTTCAAAACGAGGTATACCTTGGGCTCGAATTTGCCGATCGGTTTCCCGTCAACCCTGATATGGTCCTTTCGGGGATCGGACTTGAAACCGAGATTTTTGACTACCACCCCGTTTACCTTTACCCTACCCTCCATAATGAGTTTCTCGGCATGACGACGGGAAGCGTGGCCTGTTTTAGACAGGATCTTCTGAAGTCGTTCCTTCACAGACCTCCCCCGCGGGACAGGGCTAAACGGGTTCTTGCGAATTGATCTCCCCCATCCCCTTTCCCAGTTCCTGAATTTCCCTTAATGTGGGCAAGCTTGAGATGCTTTCGAGGCCGAAAAATTCTAGGAAATATTTAGAGGTCCCATAAACGATGGGCCTCCCGGGAATGGCCTTTCTCCCCATTATCCGAATCAATTGCTTCTCCAGGAGGGCCCGGAGGACCCAGCCAGAATCTACCCCCCTAATGGCCTCGATCTCCGCCCTGATAATGGGTTGTTTATAGGCGATAATGGCCAATGTCTCCAAGGCCGCTTTCGTTAATCTGGTTGGCTTCATCTTCTTCGATTGCTGAATCCATTGCGCATATTCCGGTTTCGTTCGAAACTGAAATCCCTCCGCGACCTTCACCAACTGAAAACTCCGATCCAATTGTCGATACTCCTCCATCAACTCATCGAGACAGCTCTGAATCATCCGCTTATCCACATTCTCCAACACCTCTTGGATGGAATCGATTCTCAAGGGGTTCCCGGAGACGAAGATCAAGCTCTCTATTATCGATTTGAGTCGCTTTCCTTCCATTGGCACGTTCGAATATTCCTACCCCCGATCATCGGGGATTTTCGTCCATTCCCTTTTTTCCCGAGAAAAGACAGATGAAATGGCATGCTTATAAATCAATCGTTCATTCTCATTTTTTACGATCAAGCTGAAATTATCGAAGCTGGTGATTTGCCCTTCGATCCTTTCTCCTGTGATGAGTTCAATAATTACGGTTACCCTTTCCTTGCGCATTCTGTTGAGAAACTGATCCTGAATATTAATGTGATTTCTAACCATTATGGCCCCCTATCCATTGATGGCTGTTTTGACGGTATTGGGTTTGGGTCTGCCCCGGTTCAAGAACCCCTCACCCATCTCAATGATTCTTCTCCTTCCCTCAGGGTAATGAACCCATCGGATTTCTGGGTCGCTCCGGAACCATGTGAGCTGTCGTTTGGCGTAGGCCTTCGTTTCTTCCTTGATGAGGTGAATGGCCTCCTGGAAATCGCGCTCTCCACAGAGATATTCCACCATACGTTTATACCCCAATCCCTGCATGGATTTCAGGTACCGGCCATATCCCATGTTGAGTAACGATCTTACCTCTTCTCCAATTCCCCTCCTCACCATGTGATCCACTCTCTTCTCTATTCGGCGGTAAATATCCTCCCTCTCCCTCATCAACCCGATCTTGAGCACTTCATAGGGGCAGTCCTGAAATGCGTGTTTTTGCTGCCAATGGGATAAAGGTATCCCGGTCTGCCGATAAACTTCCAGCGCACGGATTATCCTCAATATATCGTTGGGGTGGAGCCTCGATGCTGATGTTGGGTCAATCTCCTCTAATTCATGCCAAAGGAATGCCCTCCCAAGGCGATCTGCCTTCTTCCTCAGCTCTTGCCTCAAGGACTGATCGGCCTCGGGTGAGGGGAATAGACCACGGAGGAGGGCCTTTATATATAACCCCGTCCCGCCGACGATGAGGATATTCTTTCCTCCTTTTTGTAATACATCGATAACTCCCCTTGCCCTTTCCTTATAATTGGCAGCACTAAAGGTTTCATCTGGAAAGATGATGTCAAGCAGGTGATGGGGAATACGTCTGCGATCGTCAGGGCTGGGTTTGCCCGTGCCGATATCCATGTATCTGTATATTTGCATGGAGTCGGCACTGATGATCTCGGCCTTGATTTTGGAGGCTATCTCCATGGCTAGCTGGGACTTTCCAGAAGCAGTAGGTCCCACAATGGCGATGAGGCGCGGTTGATCCATACCACAACAGAGTTTAATCAATTGGATACAATACTTCAAGGAAAAATTGGGGGTGGACTGAGGAATCCTCAAAATGTTCAGGGAGTTTAAAAAAACTCTTGCTATATGTCTTTAATTGTATTAAGAATAGACGGCTTCGTAAAAAGTCCATCTGTTGCGTTGCGCTTCATCCTTCGTCACTGCACCGTACTTCTATGTACGCCTCATTCCTCAGGATTTGCGCGCCTTGCATCTGGATCTTTTTTCTTTGCCGTCTGATTTATGACTTTTTACGAGACCATTAAGAGTAGATTGAAATTTTTCTTTGAAATTGATTCCCCTTTCTCTTTCAAGAGGTCAAGGGCTCAAAGTCCTTCACGCTTCTTGGAATATGTTTCAATGGGATCGATCATGGCCAAGGAAAGGACTACAGATGGTGCAATGCCAAAGGGTTGGGACGATTTGAAGCGGGACCGAATAGAGGATCTCTCCCTCGAGGACCTATTGGAAAAAAAATTGACCGGGACTCTCAATGGAGTTGATACGGGGCTTGAATTTAACTTTGGCTTATTCCACGATGTCATTTCCATTGTCGAACGAATTTTGATCAAAATGGCCTTAAAGAAGACGAACAAGGTGCAAGTGGCAGCGGCCCAATTCCTCGGGATTAACAGGAACACCCTCCGCAAAAAGATCAAGGATCTGAAGATCAAAATACCTTGATCTCTCTCCCCGAATACATTTCTCTATTCCAATCCATGAGCGAATAATTCCGCCCTTAATATCCGAAGTACTTCGTGCCAACTTAGGGCCAATTCTATTCCTTCAGGAACATCTATGGGTTCACTGTAGCCACTTTTCAAGAGAATTCTTTTTAGATTTGGCAGTTCAGTTCCCATCAGGTGGCGTTCATCATCATCGATCAGAACACCGATGCCATAATCGTCGCATAACTGAGGTTTAGTCAGCTCGCTACCATCTATACTATTTCCAGCAGCGGAGAAATAGGCATAGATGAAGGAATCGAGCCCTTTTTTTCGAAGCCATTCCTTGCACCACAGGACTTGATGAGATAGGCGGGCAGTTATGACAAAGATTTGAGAATGTCTTGCCAATTCCTTAATGGCATCTATTGCCCCGGGAACTTCCCTCGCCTTGAGAGAGCCTTTCCGTCCGTAAACAAATTCACTCATCCTTTCGTAATTCTCGAGCCCAATGATTGGAACACAACTTGTCCTATCGGTCTTCCAGGGTGGAACTTCCACTCCCAAGTGTTCGCGTATCCAATGAGCTTTGATCCCACTGGTGTCCGCTATCGTCCCGTCATAATCGATTCCGATTATCTTCATATCATCTTTTTAAGATGGTCAGCTCAACAACCGCATTTCGATAGAGCCTATCTTTCACATACTTTATTCTCACCTTTTCGCCGATATGGGGAATGCGCCCCGATTTCCAGTGGGTCTTGCTCCCGACCCAAAAAACCGATATTGTACCGTCCTTACCCCGTGTCCTGATGATCTTAGGTTCGACCCCGACGACGACTCCGGTATATACGTGATATTCCGCTAAGGCAATCCCTGATAGCGTGAAAAGAAGGATCAGGACTATGATAAATCCCATCAGCAAGTTTCCTCTTTTTTCAATCATCTTCCCGACCTTCGAATCTGGGTTCTTTGTGGAAGCACCATCTTTGTAGCCAAATTATACGTAATGCACCGCTGAAATTCAATTATTCTCCCCTCGGCATCTTCCTGGCAATGGCCCCTTTACCGAGACCCTTTCACTAGAGTTTTCTGACCTTTATACGAGGTATCTTTGTAAACTGTTGATTACATGGCAACTCAGCGGCTTTGCCCCAGCTGGCCTACGGCCCTGAAGGGCCAAAGGGAAGACTGGAATAATGGAAGTTTGGTTTTATTCTTCACCATTCCAACATTCCATGTGGTGTATTCCATCATCCCACTTCTCCAGCAAATTACGCTTGTGAACAACGGTGTTCTCCAGAAACTCAACAAACTCAAGAAACTCCTAGAAACCGATAAGCATTGACGAAGCCGGATTTTTGGGGGATATTTATGAAGGACCAGATGACTCTCTTTTCCAGGGGTTCCATGAAGGGAAAAAAAGGATTTCTCCTTCCTTTCCTCATACTATTTTTGGGGGTCGGCTCTTTCTCTTGGGCCCAGGGACCTCCGCCCACCCCTGTAGTGGTTTCTCCGGTTCTCCAGAAGCAGGTCAGGGAGTCCGTGGTCCTGGTAGGCACGGCAACGCCCCGCGTGAGAAGCCTTTTTGCCGCGGAAGTGGAAGGCCTGGTGGAGGAACTTTACGTAGACGAGGGGGACACTGTCAAGGAAGGGCAGGTTTTGGCAAAACTCGGCTCCTCAATACTGGAAATCCAACTGAAGGTGGCGAGGGCGGCTCGAAACGAGGCGAGGGAACGTTATCTCCAGGCCAAGGCCGAGCTGGAGAGGTCCATTAAACTCCGCCGGTCCAAATCCATTTCCGAAAAGAAGTTCTCGGATGATCGATTCGAAGCTATGGCGTGGGAAAAGAGAGTAAGACAACGTGGGGCACAGATATCACGGTTGAAGTATCAACTGGCAAAAAAGACCATTATCGCCCCATTTTCCGGTTTTGTCGCAAAAAAGCATACAGAGGTGGGACAGTGGGTGGAAAAGGGAGGAGATATAGTTACCTTAATCAATCTAGAATACGTCCACGTGGTGGTGCAGGTACCCGAGCGCTATGTGGATAAAATCCGGGTGGGAGATCGCGCCTCTGTTTCGGTAGATGCCCTGGGAAATAAAACGTACTCGGGAAAGATCATCGCCATCATTCCAGAAGGGGATCGGGAAGCCCGGACCTTTCCCGTAAAAGTCGATCTCAAGAACAAAAATTTTCGAATCAAAAGCGGAATGCTCTCTCATGTCACCTTTTCCCTGGGAAAACCTTACCCCGCCTTGCTCGTCCCCAAGGATGCCTTGGTCAACCGAAATAACCAAAAATTCGTCTTTATCTATCGGAACGATATCGCGAAGCTGGTCAGGTTGGACGTCAAAGGGTATCACGGAGGCATGGCCGAAGTGTCAGGAGACCTGAGCCCCGGGTTCTTGGTAGTAATCCGCGGGAATGAGAGGTTACGGGATGGACAAAAAGTCCTCGTAATCCGGGAAACATCCCCAAAAAGAGAGTAAACACGTGAAGTTAGTTGACAGTTCTATCAAGAACCCCGTGACGGTAACGGTGGGGATTTTCTTCATCATTCTTTTCGGCTTCATCTCCCTCTCCCGAATTCCCGTTCAACTCACCCCAGAGATTCAAGAAGTGGAGATCCAGGTAGAGACCATATGGCCGGGAGCCAGCCCCCAAGAAGTGGAGCGGGAGATCATCGAGGAGCAGGAGGAGCAGCTCAAGAGTGTTGAAGGACTGGTGGAGATAAAGAGCGAGAGTTTCCGAAGCAGGGGCCGCGTGATCATGAAGTTTCAGACGGGAACGGATCAGGATACCGCCTTGCTCAAGGTCTCCAACAAACTGAACCAAGTGCCCCAGTACCCTGCGGATGCGGATGAGCCGGTGATCGAGACTACCGGGACGGAAAGCGATGCCATCGCTTGGTTTGTATTTGAGAAGACCAGAGGGGATTCTGGGGATGTGGTCTTCGAGAAGAAATTCATCGAAGACAACGTGAAGCCCCGCTTGGAAAGGATTCCCGGGGTGGCAGCGGTGAACGTTTACGGAGGTCGGGAAAAGGAAATGAAGGTGATCGTGGACCCTCGTGCCCTTGCCGCCAGAAATATTACCATCCGGGATATGATCCGGGCCCTGGATATGGAAAACCGAAACATCAGCGCCGGGGATCTGGATGAGGGAAAACGCCGCTACATCGTCCGGACGGTGGGGGAGTACCGGACGCCCGAAGATATCGAAAACGTCATCATCCGTCAGGTAAATGAGGCGCCCGTTTATGTCAGAGATGTTGCACAGGTAAAGTTGGGCTACAAGAAATCCGAGGCGACCATCCGCCAAAAGGGAAAACCGGCCATCGTCATGAACGCAATCCGGGAGGTGGGAGCCAACATCTTGACGGTGATGGAGGAAATTAAGAAGGAGGTCAAGGCGTTAAACCGCTCCCTTCTGGCCAGTCGGAACCTCCATCTGGAACAGGTCTACGATGAGACCGAATACATTTACAGTGCCATCGATCTGGTAAGACAGAACCTTTTCGTCGGCGGGAGCCTAGCAATCCTGGTATTACTCCTTTTTCTTCGGAGCGGAAGCAGCACCCTGATCGTTGCCACGGCCATCCCGATCAGCATCATCGGGACTTTTGTAATGATGGCCCTTCTGGGAAGAAGCATCAATGTTATCAGCCTGGCGGGGATGGCCTTTGCAGTGGGCATGGTGGTCGATAACTCCATCGTGGTACTGGAGAACATTTACCGCCATATGCAGATGGGGGAAAGCCGCCTTGTGGCCGCTTACAAGGGTGCCGTTGAGGTGTGGGGGGCTATTCTGGCCAGCACGCTCACCACCATCGCCGTCTTCCTGCCCGTCATCTTTGTGCAGGAGGAGGCAGGCCAGCTTTTCCGCGATATCGCAGTGGCGGTGAGCTGCTCGGTTGCCCTCAGCTTGATCGTCTCCATTACCGTGATCCCCACCCTGGCAGCGAGGATTCTCAGAGTTCCCAAAGCCCTCCTCCTAGAAGGAGGAAAGAGGGAAAAGGTCCCCTTTTTTTCATTTTTGAACCTTTTTGGACTCGTTTCGATCACACGGATCTTTTCCCGAGGCATTGCGGCCTTCTTCCCCTGGATTTACCGGAGTATCTCGCTCAGGCTAGCCTTGGTGTTTGTGATAACCGGAGTTTCGCTCTCCATGGCCTGGTTCCTCATTCCCAAGACCGAATACCTTCCCCAGGGGAATCAGAACTTCCTCTTCGGGTTCCTCCTGACACCACCGGGGTACAATGTGGAGGAGTTCACCCGGATCGCCCAGGAAATCGAGGCGGACCTGGCCCCCTATTGGGAAGTCGAACCGGAGGATGAAAATCCAACCCGAATTCAAGGTCCCTCCATACGGAACTTTTTCTTCGTTTCCTTCTTCCAACAGGCCTTCATGGGCCTCATCAGTAAGACCCCTGAACGGGTTCGGGAGCTAATTCCCGTGGTCTATCGATCTCTGGCCAAAATTCCGGGATTGATCGCAGTAGTAACCCAGGCCAGTCTCTTTGAGCGGGTGGGCGAAGGGAGATCCATCGACATCCAGATAGTGGGGATCTGCGATCTGACCCGTCTCGTGAAGCTGGGCCAGATGATATTCGGCCAAATCATGGAGATCTTGCCCGGTTCTCAAGCGCGGCCCATACCCAGTCTTGACCTGGGAAGCCCCGAAATCCAGGTGATTCCCAACCGGGTGAGGATGGCCAGCTTAGGGGTACAAACCAGCGAACTGGGAATCGCCGTGGATGCCCTCATGGACGGAACCAAGGCTAGCGACTATTGGCATGATGGGACAGAGATTGACCTGACATTGGTGGGAAAGGACGAATACGCCCGACGCTCTCAGGATTTGAAGGACCTTTTGATCCATACACCCCGGGGAGAAGCGGTCACGTTGGGATCTTTGGCAGATATCCAACTGGTGACCGGCCCCTCCCAGATCAACCATATCGAGAGGAAACGATCCATCGTCATCCGGGTCAATCCACCGGAGGAGATGCCTTTGGAGATGGCCCTGGAAAGGATCGAGAGCCAGATTGTCCAACCTATTCGGGATAGGGGTGAGCTGGGGGAGGATTGCGATATCCGGTTAGCGGGCACGGCGGATAAGTTGTCCCTGACCCGGAAGGCCCTCCAATGGAACTTCTTGCTGGCCCTGGTTATCACCTTCCTCTTAATGGCCTCCCTCTTCGAGAGCTTTCTCTACCCTTTGGTCATCATGTTCAGCGTTCCCCTGGCTGCTGCCGGGGGGTTTTGGGGGTTATTCCTGGTGAACCGCTTTATCGCTTTTCAACCTTTGGACGTGCTGACCATGTTGGGCTTTATCATTCTCATCGGAATCGTGGTCAACAACGCCATTTTGATCGTCCATCAGTCCCTGAACCATATGAGGGAAGGAATGGAACCCAGGGACGCCATCCATCAATCCATCCAAAAAAGGGTGAGGCCCATCTTCATGTCCACCACTACCAGCATCTTCGGGATGATGCCGCTGGTCCTGTTTCCGGGAGCCGGGTCGGAACTCTACCGGGGCCTCGGGAGTGTGGTAATTGGAGGTCTCGCTGTCTCCACCGTATTTACCCTGTTCCTCGTTCCCACACTGTTCAGCCTGGTGCTTGATGCCAAGAGAGCGGTCGGTCGGCTCTGGCGTTGAATGGGATTATCGGCTTGCCCTATTTAGATCTCTGAAAAACTCGCTCTTCGCCGCTCAGAAATATTTTTTCGGCCATTCTGAAGTTCATTTCACTGCAAATAGCGCTCAAGCGCTACTTCGTTACCAAAACTCGCCTTTCAGGCTCAGACATTGGATTTGCGGCCGTTTCGCTTCACTAAGAATGGTTACGGAAAAAATCTTGATTCGCGCTCAGAGCTCGTTTTCCCAATTTTTCAGATATCTGCTATTGTAACCCTGACCCCTCAGCCTTAACCTTCAACCTTAGCCTTGAGTTTTATTATTCCTTCCCTTAGTATCTTTGGGGGGGAAACGGTCACATCGATCACCGTCGATTCCCCCTCCCCCTCGGTTTTTCCCCCGTCTATGATTAAATCGATTCTCCCACGAAAAACCCTGTAAACTTCAAGGGGATCAGAGAGGCTGGGCATCCCCGAAAGATTGGCACTGGTAGAGGTAATAGGTCTCTTGAGGACCTCCAGCAACTTCTGTGCGATCCGATGAGGAGAAATCCGAACCCCTACCTTTCCGCTATTTGCCGTCAGAATTGGGGGACACGTCTTCGAAGCCTCGAAGATAATGGTCAGAGCTCCGGGCCAGTAACCCTGAATCAAGCTCATGGCCAACGGGGGAATGCGATAGGTGACTTCCTCCAACATCCCCACATTCCCTACCAAAAGGGATATGGGTTTACCCATCTCCCTCCCCTTGATTTTGAATAATCTTTCGAGGGCTTCCTCGTTGTACGCATCAGCCCCCAAACCGTAAACGGTCTCCGTTGGATAGCCAATCAACCCTCCATTTCTCAGGACATGAGCCGCTTCTTCAATCAGTGTCCCTTCGGGGTCAAAGGGGTTGACCTTAATCATCCGTGTATTCAAACCGATCCCCGCTGGATCCCTTTTGCCTTCTCCTCCACCTCTTGTGCCAATCGCTTTTTATATCCCCTGAGGGCTTCCTTTAATTGGGGAGACTTCAGGGCCAGTATCTGAACGGCTAGGATGGCCGCATTCCTTGCCCCCGCCTTGCCGATGGCCATGGTAGCAACGGGGATTCCTCCAGGCATTTGCACGGTGGAAAGGAGGGAATCCATTCCCTTGAGGGGTGAAGAATCGATGGGAATCCCGACTACGGGAAGGATCGTCTCCGATGCAATTACCCCTGCCAGGTGGGCAGCCGCCCCGGCCCCGACGATGATGACCTCAAGACCCCTCTCCTCAGCGGACTTGGCATACCGTATGGTGCGATCGGGCGACCGGTGTGCGGAGGAAAGGGTGACTTCATATGGAACCTGGAATTGGTTCAGAACCCTTTCCGCCTCTTCCATCACCGGAAGATCCGAATCACTTCCCATGACGATCCCGACCACAGGGGTTTCTCCTTTTTTCTCCGCCATATCCACATCTCCCAATTATTTAGTTTTTCCTCATTCCATGGACCCTGCCCCTCCTCCATGATTTTTCGTCAGTTTATAGCCTATTGGAGGCGACCCAGAGCCCTCTTCCCAATATCGCTTCGATAGTATACCCCGTCCCACTCGATTCTTTCCACAGCCGAGTACGCCAGATCAATGGCGCCCCTGGCGTCCTCTCCCAGGGCCGTAACCCCTAAAACCCTTCCGCCGTTAGTTACAATATCCTCTCCTGCTCTTGCTGTTCCCGCATGGAATACGAAGACGTCTTGCATCTCCATAACCCGATCCAAACCTCGGATGGCCTTGTTTTTTTCATAACTTCCAGGATACCCCTTCGAAGTCATCACCACACATACCGCCCATCTTGGATCCCAACCGATGAGCCCATCTCGGAGGTTTCCATCGATACACGCCTCCAGGAGAGGGACGATATCCCCCTTCATTCTCATCATAATGGGCTGGTTTTCCGGATCCCCGAATCGGGCATTGAATTCCAATGCCTTTGGCTGGCCGTTTGCAATCATCAACCCACCGTATAATACGCCTCTGTAGGGCCTTCCTTCGGAGGCCATTCCCTTGATGGTTGGGGTCATGATTTCATCCATGATCTTGTTGTGCACCCCTTCCGTAACCACGGGTGCCGGGGAATAGGCCCCCATTCCCCCCGTATTCGGTCCCCTATCCCCGTCGTAGATGGGTTTGTGATCCTGGGATGAGGCCAGTGGAACGACTGTCTCCCCATCGGTCAATACAATGAAAGAGGCCTCCTTTCCAACAAGAAATTCCTCAATTACTACCTGCTTGCCCGCATCTCCGAAGGCCTTCTCCACCATTATCTTATCCAAAGCCTTTAACGCATCCTCCTCTGTCATGCTGGGGATGACCCCTTTCCCGGCTGCTAATCCGTCCGCCTTCACCACGACCGGCACTCCGATGGACTCGACATACGCAGCCGCTTGATCCCGATTGTCGAAGGTCCGATATTGGGCCGTTGGTACCCCGTACTTAGCCAGCAAATCCTTACAGAAGACCTTGCTCCCCTCAATCTCGGCAGCCTCCCTATGGGGGCCGAAAATCCTCAATCCCCTTTCCTCGAAGAGGTCGACTATTCCCATGGTAAGGGGAAGTTCAGGTCCCACTACGGTCAAATCTATCCCGTTCCCCTCGGCGAACGTGGCCAAATCGTCCAAATCCGTGGCCGATATGTCGATACACTGGGCCATCTGGGCTATTCCCGCATTGCCGGGTGCACAAAAGAGCTTGGTAACCCTGGGACTCTGACCGATTTTCCATACCAAGGAGTGTTCCCTGCCCCCGCTACCCACCACTAATACCTTCATCATAACCTCCCGCTTTCCTATTCCGTTGGCAACCCGATTCAACCCTCTCCTTCCACGGTGTTCAAATAATTCGATATGGCGGAGTCATACTTCGCCGTCATGTGAAAGACCTTCTTGGCGAGCCGAAACCGCGTCCGGGCTGATATCTGCCCATCGTTCTCCCTCAACTCCCTGATCAAGGCGTCGTAATCTCCCGGGTCAACCACAACCGTTACATCCCTATAGTTCTTCGCGGCCGATCGGATCATAGCGGGACCGCCGATATCGATGTTCTCGATGGCATCCTCCAAGGTGCAATCCGACTTGGCCACGGTATCTTCAAAGGGATAGAGGTTCACCACCACCATATCGATGGGGTTAATCCCGTGTTTCCCCATAGTCCCGACGTGATCGGGGTTTTCCCGCTGGCCCAAAATCCCTCCGTGGATTTTGGGATGTAAGGTCTTTACCCGGCCATCCAACATCTCCGGAAATCCCGTATAGTCGGATACGTCCATAATCTCGATCCCGTTTTGGCGGAGGCTCTTCGCCGTCCCCCCTGTGGAGAGGATCTCAACGTTCAAATCGGCAAGTACCCTGGCCAACTCAACGACTCCCGATTTGTCCGAGACGCTCACCAACGCCCTTCTAATCTTTTCCACATCCACCTCCCTGGTAAAGCCATTCTTACGCTAATCCGTTGTCGGTCACCCTCTTATGGATAGATACCCCTGTCTTTTGTCGCCTGAACGACTCGATCGACTGCCAGGCAGTAAGCTGCCATTTTCATGCTGATCTTTTCCCTCTTTGAGGTTTCGAGCACTTTCCTGAAGCTATCGGAAAGGATCCTGTGAAGTTCGCTACTGATGCGCTTTTCGGGCCAGAAATACTCCTGAATATTCTGGACCCACTCGAAATAGGAGACGATAACCCCTCCGGCGTTGGCAAGGATATCCGGGATTACGAAAACGCCCTTTTCATCGAGGATCTCATCAGCCCTGGGAGTCGTCGGCCCATTGGCCCCCTCAGCTATGATTTTGGCCTTAATCTTATCGGCATTTCCCTCCCAGATCTGATTCTCCAAAGCAGCGGGAATGAGGATATCGCAGTGAACTTCGAGTACCTCGGTACTCGAGATGGTGTCGGCATCACGAAATCCAACTACTGAACCAGATTCTCCCTTGTGTTTGACGAGATCGGCGATATTGATTCCCTTTCCGTTGAAAACTCCCCCTTGCGAATCCCCCACCGCGATGACTTTGCAACCCATCTCATCCACCAGTTGAGCAGCTACGGCTCCCACCTTTCCGAAACCCTGAACTGACACGGTACTTCCCTTCACGTCCATACCCAGGTGCTCGGCAGTCGAAGATATACAATTGACACATCCCCTTCCCGTCGCCCCACTTCTCCCTAACGAACCTCCAATACTCAAAGGCTTTCCCGTCACGACCCCCGGGACCGAAAACCCCTTTTGCATGCTGTAGGTATCCATGATCCAGCCCATCACCTTGGAATCGGTATACATATCAGGAGCGGGGATATCCGTCTCGGGGCCGATGAACATGATGATCTCAGAGGTATAGCGCCTCGTCATCCTCTCGAGCTCCCCTTCGGACATCGTCTTGGGGTCGCATTTGACACCCCCCTTGGCCCCGCCAAAGGGGATGTTCACCACGGCGCACTTCCATGTCATGAGCATGGCCAAAGCACGAACCTCCTCGAGGCAAACCGCTGGATGGAATCGAATCCCTCCCTTGGCAGGTCCCCGGGCGATATCGTGTTGAACACGGAATCCGGTAAATACCTTGTATTGCCCATCATCCATCTTTACGGGAAAATTGACGGTGATCTCTCTCTTAACGACGGCTAATTTCTCACGAATTCCCGGGTCGATATCCAGGTAGTCGGCCACCTTATGATATCGCTCAAGGGTGAATGGATATAAGTCCTCGCTACAGAGCTGTAGATTATCGCCCACGGATGCTTCCTCCCTTCCTATATCGAGAGATTTCGGCGACTACGGGCGTGCGTCTCTTGTATTCCGAGGATCGAATCCTCTCCATTACCCTCTCGATAAGGTCTTCCGTGAATCCTTCTCGAATCAGTTCCCCCGTGCTCAACCTGTTATCTATCATCAAGTTCAGCAAGCGATCAACCTCACTATAGGGAAATCCCAACTCCCCCTCATCGGTCTGGCCATGCCAAAGATCTGCAGAGGGAGCCTTTTCAATGATCTCCTCTGGAACCCCTGCCTCACGGGCGAGATCCCAAACCTGGGCTTTATACAGGTTTCCCAGTGGGTTTATGGCGCAGGCCATATCCCCATAAATAGTGCCGTAGCCCAGGAGGATTTCCGTCTTATTGCTGGAGCCCACTACCAACGCGTTGAATCGGGCCGACTGGTCGTAGAGGATGCTCATCCTCTCCCGGGCCATCTTATTCCCTCTCCTGATTGGATCCGCATCTGGAAACGACTCGAAATAGGCATCGATCATGGGCGTAATCTCGATGGAAATAAAATGGATTTTCAGCTGACTGGCTACCTGTCGAGCATGTTGGATTCCTTCGGTACTGCTGTGCCTATAAAGCATGTTAATGCCATACACATTCCCCTTTCCCAGGGCCTCTGCGGTCAAGTGAGCGGTGAGCGAGGAATCAACGCCCCCGGACAATCCCAAGACGGCCTTCTCGAAACCCGCCTTGTAAACTTCATCGCGGATGAACTTCACCAAATCCTCGTGGACCTTCTTATAGTTCAAGCGTAGGGAAATCATCATCCAATAGGGGATAGGGCTGAGAGAGGGAAATCCATGATACACATAACATAAATCCCTCATCCGGGTCAATCGCCAATTTAATTGGAATTTTCTGAACTCTTAGGGGAATCCGTTGTTCCTATGTGGAATCATTTCCATTTATTCGGTTTGTTCGGTTTGTTTGGTCTATCTGGTTCAGAACGTTTAGATGGTTTGGATCGTTCAAACGGGTTGCTTGGGTTTATTGAGTTTATTGGGTTTCTTGGGTTTATCGGGTTTCCCCAGTTTATTGGGTTTCTTGTGTACTCCCTGGAATATTGGGTATCAAAACGTAAAAGGACTCAGGGGCTTCGCCCCTACTCATCATTCCATTATTCCAACATTCCAGTTTGGATATTCCATCATTCCACTATTCCATTATTCCAATGTTCCATCTGCCGCAAAGCCCCTGAGTTCCTACTACGACCAACGGGTTACAAAAGTACTCCCTGAAAAACTCAAGAAACTGGTTGACTTTGGACTGGAAATAAAGTAATGAATTCAATGGCTTAATAAGGAGGATTTCATTTGCCAACTGAGGCCAAAACCAAAACATCGTATGCCAAACAGATAGAAGCCCTAAAGGAGATCAGTACCGCCATCTCCTCGGATCGCTACATAGAGGACGTTCTCAAGCTCATCGTTACGGTCACCGCCAATGTAATGGATTCCAAGGTCTGTTCCCTCTGGTTGATCGACGAGAAGGAGGACTGCTTGAAGGTCAGGGCGACCCAGACCATGAACAAGGAATACTTGAAGGAGAGGAGTTTAAAACTCGGCGAAGGGGTTGTGGGCCATGTGGCCCAATTGGATAAGCCGGCCATCACTTTGGATGTGCTCATGGAACCCCGGTATAAGGAGAAGGAACTGGCAAAAAAGATGGGCCTTCGTTCGATGCTCAGCGTCCCCATGCGGGTGAAGGATAAAGTCATCGGCGTTATCAATTGTTACACGTCCTACACCCATAAATTCACCAAGACCGAATTGGATCTGCTCACCACCGTTGCCAATCAGGCAGCCATTTGTATTGAGAATACCGAGTTGATGGTAAGATCCAAAGTGATCCAGGAAGAATTGGAATCCAGGAAACTGGTGGAAAGGGCGAAGGGGATACTGATGAGGGACTATGGCCTCTTGGAGGATGAGGCCTTCAGTCGAATCAGGAAGAAGAGCATGGACTCGCGCCGGTCCATGAGGGATATCGCCGAGGCAATTATTTTGGCGTATGAGATGAAAAAATAACAAAAAAAGCTTGACAAAAGCTTAGGTATATGGTAAAAACCACCCGAATTTAGTACGAATTTAGTAGGCTACGATACAACGGCGTATCGAAAAGACAAAGACGTCCATGAGACGAAGATGTCTTCAGTGTTTCATGGACGTCTTTTTTTGTCTAAATAATAGAGAAAGGAGTTTAGAGATGACTTTTACGAGACCCAATGCAAGCTCAGCCACTATTACACGAAATAGGGTAACTCCCTCGCCGATTTCCGGTATCTGTGTTACCTGCTTGGACGGCTGCCCAGGACCCTGCGAGGTGGGAAGATCGGCCCTGAGGGGAAGGGAGATTCTCTATCCTCAGCCCTTTGGCAAGGTGACGGCGGGATCGGAGAAGGATTACCCGGTTGACCTCTCCCACTTTAACATCCATGGAAGTTGCGTCGGGGCCAGCGGAGTGGAAGCCGATTCGGATAGGGCTACCTTTCCGGCAGTTGATATCTCCACTGAAGTGGGAGGAAACGGAAAGATCAGGATGAAGGTTCCCTACTTCACGGGTGCCCTGGGTTCCACCGAGATTGCCAGGATCCATTGGGAATCCATGGCCGTTGCGGCAGCCATCAGCGGAACCGTTGTGGTTGTGGGCGAAAACGTGTGCGGTATGGATCCGGAGGCGGAATTCAAGAACGGCACCATCGTAAAATCCCCGGAGCTGGAGAGAAGGGTGAGAATCTTCAAGGATTGGTATGACGGCTACGGCGGGATCAGCGTCCAATATAATGTCGAGGATGGGAGACTGGGAGTGCCCGAATACGCCCTGGAAAAACTCGGGGTGGATATCATAGAGCCCAAGTGGGGCCAGGGAGCAAAGGATATCGGGGGAGAAGTGAAGCTCCCCTCCCTGGATAGGGCTCTCCAGTTAAAAAACCGGGGATACATCGTCATGCCAGACCCGGAAGACCCCGTTATTCAACAGGCCTTTGGGCAGGGTGATTTCAAGGAGTTCGAACGTCACTCGCGCCTGGGAATGGTTGACGAGGAATCCTTTCTGCGAGAGATCGAACGGTTGAGGAAAATCGGGGCCAAATACATTTCCCTCAAGACGGGAGCCTACCGTCCTGCTGACCTCGCCCGGGCCGTTAAATGTGCATCCGATGCCAAAATTGATCTCCTCACCGTGGACGGCGCGGGAGGCGGTACCGGAATGAGCCCGTGGAGGATGATGAATGAATGGGGTATCCCTACGGTCCAAATTGAATGTCTCCTGTATCGGTTTTTACGAAGGCTGACCGAAAAGGGTGCCTTTATTCCCAGTTGCGCCATTGCGGGAGGGATTTCTCTGGAGGATCATGTCTTTAAGGCCCTTGCCCTGGGGGCACCATATATTAAAGCCATTTGTCTGGGGAGGGGAAGTATGACCGCGGCCATGGTCGGCAATACCGTTGGGGAAATGATCAAGAAGGGGAAGGTCCCAGGCGATTTGGCAAAGTACGGAACCGATGTCGAGCATCTTTTTGTCCTGGCCGCAAAACTTAAGGAGCGGTTTGGAAAGGATTTCCAAAAAATTCCAACCGGTGCCATCGGAATGATCACCTATTTCGATCGCTTGAATGCGGGTTTGCAACAAATTATGGCGGGAGCGCGAAAATTTGCACTGAAGTACATCACCAGGGATGACTTGGCTTGCCTCACCCGGCACGCCGCGGAAATCTCCGGGATTCCTTACGTCATGGATGCGGATAGTGAGGAAGTGGACCGGATTTTGGGATAGAGCTCACTTCGGGTTAACAAAGGGGATACCGGTAATTCCGGTATCCCCTTTTGTTTCCAAAACCCACGAATGGCGGTATAATGAATCGTTCAATTTACGGAGGGAAGAACCCATGAGGACGCTCAGATTGGGTATGGGGCAGATTAACCCCACGGTGGGGGACTTGGAGGGAAACACGCATAAGATCATCCAATACATCCACGATGCAAGAAAGATGGGGGTAGATTTCCTTACCTTCCCCGAACTGGCAATCCCCGGTTATCCCCCCGAGGATCTTCTCTTGATGCCCCGTTTTATTGATGCTAACCTGGAATATCTTCAAGAGATAACCGAGGCCTCAGAATCCATTACGGTACTGGTGGGCTTTGTAGATCGAAAGGATGACATCTATAACGCGGCCGCCCTGATCCATGATGGGAAATTGGAAGCGGTCTATCATAAGATTCGCCTCCCCAATTATGGGGTTTTCGACGAGAGGAGATATTTTCAATCCGGGCGAGAGTTTCTCGTATTCTCCCTCCGAGGGATCACCATCGGCGCCAATATATGTGAGGACATCTGGCACCCCGGGAATCCCATAAGAGCCCAGGCTCTGTATGGTGGAGCCGAAATCATCGTGAACATCTCCTCATCCCCTTACCATGCAGGCAAGGGTTATTTTCGGGAGAGGATGTTGGGCACCCGGGCGGCGGACAACATCGCCATCGTGGCCTTCAACAATCTGGTGGGGGGGCAGGATGAGCTGGTATTCGATGGAGAAAGCATGGTCTTCGATCAATCGGGAAACCTTATTCATCGAGGGAAAAAATTCCAGGAGGAGCTCATTCTGGTAGACCTGGATGCAGAGGCGGTCTTCAGGGGGCGGCTCCAAGATCCACGGCGAAGAGAGCACAAACTGGAAGACCGCGCTGAAAGGGAACCGCTTAATATGGTTCACCTCCCCGAGAGCCGTAAGCCTCGAAAAAAAGGACCCAAAATCCCCCAAAGACTGCATGAACCGTTACCGCGGACAGAGGAAATCTATGAGGCTCTTGTCCTGGGAACCCGGGATTATGTGGGAAAGAATGGTTTCAATAAAGTGGTCATTGGACTGAGCGGGGGAATAGACTCATCCCTGGTCGCAACCATCGCCGTTGACGCTTTGGGAATGGAAAACGTAATCGGCGTCTTCATGCCATCCCACTACACATCGGTTGAAAACCGTGAAGATGCCGAAAAGCTATCCCAGAATTTGGGAATCAAATTGATCACGGTCCCCATTACGGAGGCCTTCAACGCCTACGAGAAAATGCTGGCACCGGAGTTTGTGGGAAAGAAGGTCGATGTTACGGAGGAAAACATTCAAGCACGAATCCGCGGAAACATCCTCATGGCTCTATCCAATAAATTCGGATGGCTCGTGCTTACAACCGGGAATAAGAGTGAGACGAGCATAGGCTATTGTACCCTCTATGGCGATATGGCGGGAGGATTCGCCGTAATCAAGGATGTGCCCAAGACCTTGGTTTACGAATTGGCCCGACAGAGAAATAATCGAGGGAAGTTGAAAATCATCCCCGAAAGGGTGATACAGAAGGAACCATCCGCCGAGTTGAGACCGAAACAAAAGGACACAGATTCCTTACCGCCCTACCCTATTCTGGATCCCATTTTACAGGGTTATGTCGAGGAGGATAAGGATTTGGAAGGAATTTTGGCGTTGGGCTTTGAGAGGGGGATGGTCAAGAACATTATCGACAGGGTTGATAGAAATGAGTATAAACGAAGACAATCTCCGCCTGGCATAAAGATAAGTCCGAGGGCGTTGGGTAAGGACCGGAGGCTCCCCATAACCAACAGGTATCGGAACTATTGAACGTCGCTTGGCAGGTTTTCTGAAAAACTGGGAAAAGGAGCTCTGAGCGCGAATTTACCCCGTAGTTCAATTAAAATGTCTGTGGTTTACTGAATTTGTAACCTATTGATTATAGAGTAACTCAGGGGTTTTGGCCCAACTGGAACATTGGAATAATGGAATACTGGAATGTTGGGTATCAAAACTGGTGGGATATAAACCCAATAAACTCAATAAACCCGAGCAACCCAAACAATCCATTGGATATCGACCTCTATGAGCTGGAGCCCGAGGAAGCGGCCAAAGTGAAACAGGTTCCTGGATCCCTGGATAAGGTCCTGGAGGCCTTGGAAGGGGATCATGAGTTCCTCATGGAAGGGGATGTCTTCACCGTGGACGTATTGGAGACCTGGATCAGATACAAGAGGGAGCGCGAGATCGATCCCGTCAGGCTGAGGCCCCACCCCTATGAATTCTTCCTCTATTACGATGTTTGAGACTGAAACCTAGAAGGGGTTTTTCCCCTTCCGTCCAATCCTTTCAATCATTACCTTGATTCCAGAGATATGAGTTGATTTTCCCCGATTATTCTATTAATGTTCTTACCGAAAAAATTCCCGCGAAATCTCAGTTCGTTGAAAAACCAAGGGAGGAAGAAATGAATGTGGACATAAACTGTGATATGGGGGAAAGTTTCGGCGTCTATCGTTTGGGCTTTGACGAGGAAATGATGTCTTATATCACCTCGGCCAATATTGCCTGCGGGTTCCACGCCGGGGATCCTATAGTGATGGAACGGACAATCTCGTCGGCGAAGAATCACGGGGTCTCGGTAGGTGCCCATCCCGGATTTCCCGATCTCGTGGGATTTGGACGGCGATCAATGGAACTAACCCCTCAGGAGGTGAGGAACGACCTCATTTATCAAGTCGGTGCCCTATTCGCCTTTGCCCAAATCGAGGGGCTCTCCCTCCAGCATGTGAAACCCCACGGGCAACTGTACAATTTAGCCGCAAAGGATGAACCCATGACCAGGGCTGTTTGTGAGGCCATCCTGGCGTTGGAGAAGAATCTCATTTTGGTCGCCCTTTCAGGATCAAAGATGGCCGAGATCGCCTCAAAAAGTGGGTTGAAGGTTGCCCGAGAGGTATTCGCCGATCGAGCGTATCATCGGGATGGAAACCTGGTTTCCCGGAAAAGGGAAGGTTCGGTGATCCATGATCCTGACAGGGTAGCCGAACGGGTGATTCGGATGGTACAGGAGGGCAAGGTCCAAAGCATCGAAGGGGACCTCATCGACTTGGAGGTTGATTCAATCTGTGTGCACGGCGATACCCCTGGAGCCGTTCAACTGGCGCAGACAATCCGAAGGAATCTCGAGGAGGCGGGGATAATGATTCTTCCCATGGGAAAGTTCCTCTAGAGGGAAAGAGGATGTATCGGCGACCCCGGTATTTGCCGGCAGGGGATGAAGGGTTACTCATCGAGTTCGGCAATGAGATCCATCCAGACACGCATCGTCGAGTCTACGCCATGGCCCGGGCTGTCGAAGGGACCACAATTCAAGGGATTAAGGAGATCATTCCGTCCTACCGTTCGCTCCTGGTTGCATATGATCCCTTAGTGATCGGCTTCAAGGGTCTCACCAACCAGCTAAAAAGAATCGAAAAGAACCTCTCCCATGGCAAAATTCCCGAACATCGGAGGCTCGAAATCCCAACGCTTTATGGGGGGGAATTCGGACCGGATTTGGATTTCGTGGCCAGTCACCATGGAATGACCCCTGAAAAGGTAATTCGTATTCACAGCTCCCAGGATTACCTCGTGTACATGCTTGGATTCACCCCTGGATTTCCCTATTTGGGGGGAAATCTCGAGAAAATAGCAACTCCCCGGCTGAAGACGCCGAGAATAAAGGTTCCGGGTGGTTCAGTGGGTATTGCGGAGAATCAAACGGGTATCTACCCCATTGAAAGCCCAGGGGGATGGCAAATCATAGGTCGGACCCCCCTCAAATTGTTCAACCCCCTTCAGCCTCCCCATTTCCTCCTGGCAGCAGGTGATATGGTGAGGTTTTTTCCCATCGACGAAAAGAAGTACGTGGATCTTTTGAAGTATGGAAGCCCTTGAAATCCTCCACGGAGGGACGTTTACCACCGTTCAAGATTTGGGCCGCAAGGGATATCAACAGTTCGGGATGCCCACGGCGGGGGCAATGGATATCACTTCCTTGCGAATTGCTAATCGTCTGGTTCAAAACGACGAAGGCAAAGCTTGTCTCGAGATCACCTTCATTGGACTTCGCCTCCTGGCGATTCAAGATCTGCTGATCGCCGTAACGGGTGGTAACCTCATGCCAAAGGTGAATGGATCTCCCCTTCCCATGTGGCAAACGGTCTCCCTCCGAAAAAATTCGGAAATCTCGTTCACCGGGGTTCGCGATGGAATCCGATCCTATCTCGCCGTTGCCGGGGGAATTCAGGTGCCGGAGATCATGGGGAGCAAATCCACCTATATTCGAGGAAGGATTGGGGGGTTGGAAGGGAGGCCGTTGAGACGGGGGGATCGTCTGCACATAGGCCGTCGGCCTCCAAGGGTCCCCCTCTGCAAGCTTAAAAAAAATCTCATCCCCCATTATGGGAGGGAATGGAAAACTCGGGTCATCATGGGACCCCAGGAGGATTACTTTTCGAAGAAGGGAATCGAGACCTTTACCTCGTCGGAATATACCATCACCCGACAATCCGATCGGATGGGATATCGTCTCCAGGGCCCGGTGATCCAACATCGAGAACGTGCCGATATCATCTCTGACGCTACCTGTCTGGGGAGCGTACAGGTCCCCGGCCACGGTCTCCCCATCATTCTCCTGGCGGACAGGCAGACAACGGGGGGATACCCAAAAATCGCAACGGCCATCAGCGTGGATGTCTACGACCTGGGGCAAGCCAAACCGGGGGACAGGATTCGGTTCTCCCCTATCAACGTCGTCGAGGCCCACAAGATAAGAAAAAGTTATGAAAGACGCATGGAACAATGTATTAAAATTCTCCGATGAATGAATCAAAAGGTGCAATTCTATCCGTATAATACTTAAAGAGGGAGGTGATAAAAAGCCAATCCATTTATGTATTTATCACATTTTGAACGGAGCTTGATAGTATTGAGTTAAAATCAAAATTCTTTTGCTCATCGGAAAAAAATCCTTGACAAACACTTTTTGCAATGCTACGCTCCCATTACGCAACGAGGTCGAGGTGCGTAGTAACCCATTGAGAAAACTGTTTCTCTAACGCAAAAAGGAGGTGAGAGAGGGAAGTTCTTAAGAGATTTTTGGCACGTTTTTTGAAATTTGGAAGGAGGTGTTTACACAATGAAAGGCAAATGCATAATAGTATGGGTTGTGGCGTTGGCACTGGCATTGGTGGTCACGCCCCAGGCGGCGCTAGCAAAGGAAATCAAGATTGGGGTTATCCTTCCCCTGTCTGGCCCTCTTGCTCCCACGGGAAAGGCCTTGAGGGAAGGGATTGAGTTGTGCGCCGATATCATCAACAACAAATACCCGGACATCAAAATGTCCATCGCCCAGTGGGAGGGCATCCCTAATCTCGGGGGGGCCAAGATCAAGCTCGTTTTCGCCGACCACCGAGGAGACCCGGGTTGGGGGGCTGATCAGGCGAAGCGGCTCATAAGGGATGAGAAGGTTGTAGGCCTTACGGGCTGTTACAACAGCTCGGTAACGAAGACGGCATCGGTGGAGGCCGAACGAGCCGGTATTCCTTTCGTGAACGGTGAATCGACTTCTCCCGCCCTGACCAAGAGGGGTTTCAAGTGGTTCTGGAGGGTTACACCCCACGAAATGTGGTTTACCGCCGACCTCTTCAACTTCCTCGATGGGCTCACCAAGGGGAAGGCGAGCGGGGTAAAGGCCATCCCCAAGAAACAGATCGATAAATTGGCTGTCGCCGTGGAGAACACCGAATGGGGTTCAGCCGCTTTGAAGGTGATCGAGCAGTTCGCGGGCGAGCGGGGTTATAAGATCGTCGAGGCCTTCAAATATCCCCACGCGTCGGCAGACCTGAGCAGCGAAGCGAGGAGGATGAAGGCCTCTGGCGCCAACACCTACCTGTTCGCTTCCTACCTCGCGGACTCGATCCTCTTCATCAAGACGCTGAAGGAAATCGGGGCAAGCCCTCGCCTGATCTGGGGACAGGATGCCGGATTCGTTGAACCCGACTTCCACAAAACACTCGGGTCCGCTGTTAACGGTATTCTCACTCGTGATCTCTTCTCGATCGAGCTGGGCAAGGTTAAACCGGTGGCAATGCAACTGAATAAAATGTTCAGGCAGAGGACGGGTTATGACTTTAACGGGAGTATAGCACGAGACTTCGTCGGGCTCCAGGTCTGGGCTCATGCCCTCAACGAGGCTAAATCGACCGACCCGGGGGCAATCGCAAAGGCGCTGAATGCAATGCATCTCCCCCCTGAAGAGCTCCTCATGCCCTGGAAGGGAGTACGGTTTGGCTCGCCTTTCCCGGGCGACACCCAGCAGAATGAGCTGGGCTCCGGGGTAATCAACCAACTCCAGGGGTTTCCCGGCGGAAAGTATCAGGTCGTCTATCCCTTTCAATTCGCCACCGCGAATCTCCTCCATCCATTCCCTGGCTGGAAGTAACGGGTTAGATGGTGACTGACGTGGCAAGATGAGGAGCAGAGCCAGATACTCTGGCTCTGCTCCTCACTTCTGTTTCCTCAGGGGATCGACAAGAAGATGGAACTAGCAACGCAATTAATAACCTACGGCGTCCTCATGGGGTGTGTCTTCGCCTTCGTCGCTCTGGGCTTATCCCTCATCTTCGGGGTAATGGACATTGTCAATTTCGCCCATGGGGAATTCCTGATGGTGGGAATGTACGTTGCCTTCTTGATCTCGTCTTACCTCCCCGTCGACCCCCTCGTTTCGCTCCCCTTTGCGGCAGGAGTGGGATTTTTCCTCGGCATCATAAGCTATCGATTGCTCATCACCCATATTCTCCGTGGCCCCATGGTGGCCCAGCTTTTCGGGACGTTCGGGTTAATGCTGTTCCTTCGTTATCTGGTGATGTTTATCTTCGGCCCCGATGTTCGGACCCTTTCTCACGGAGTTCTGGTGGGAAAAACCTTTTCCCTGGGCTGGGTCCGGGTCGATGCGAGCAAGGTGATGGCGGCAGGGCTCTGCGTGCTGCTCTTTGTGTTCGTCTACTGGATGATAAACAGGACAAAACTGGGGAGGGCCTTGCGGGCTACCTCTCTCGATAAAGAGGCAGCCCGCTATATGGGGATAGATACCGAGAAGATGAATGGACTGGCCTGGGGGATTGGCGGGGCTACAGTTGGGCTAGCCGGCGGACTCCTCGCTCACTTTTACTACGTGAGTCCGACCGTGGGGATGCTCTTCGTCTTGATTGCCTTTGCTACCGTTGCCCTGGGCGGTTTTGGAAGCATTCAAGGAGCCTTTCTTGCCGGCATCATTATCGGCCTCATACAGGTCCTGGGTGGCCATTATCTGAGCGAATTGAAGTTTACGTTCATCTACGCCGCTTACTTCCTGGTGGTGGTGTTGAGACCTCGGGGTCTTTTCGGGTGGTAACATGGGCCGCATGCTGAAGGATATTTTCTCATTTGGAGACCGCCCTTTCTCTGAAAGAATCGTTCTCCTTGTTTTCATTGTAGTCGGCCTTACCTTCCCCTGGTTTATCGAGTCAGCCTACGCCAGGGCAGTTATGATTAAGTTCCTTCTCATTGCCCTCTTCGGTCTGGGCTGGAACCTCATCGGTGGTTACGGGGGCCAGGTGGACCTCGGACAGGCCAAGAATGTAGGGTTTGGAGCATACGCCACCGCCCTCATGATGTTCCACTGGCGCACCCCTTTTTGGCTAACCGTTCCCGTAGGTGTATTCTTCGCCACGGCGGAGTCCTTTGCCGTGGCGTATCCCATGTTCCGCCTGAGACGTCATTACTTTGCCATCGCCACCCTCTGCGTGGCCTTGGTCTGGAGGGAGCTCTTTATCTTTTGGGACTGGACAGGCGGGGCCCGGGGTGTAGAACTCCCGATAAAACCCACTCCAAATTTCACGTACATGGAGTTCGGTGAAGTGGGTTACCACTACTTTATTTTCGGCCTTTTCATGGCTCAATTCCTCTTCATGAATTGGTTCAGGAAGTCGAAACTGGGCTATGAACTGCAGGCTGTCAGGGATAATGAGGATGCTGCAGCGAGTTTGGGAATTAATGTCACCGGGACCAAAGTCAAAGCTTACTGTATTACCGCCGCTATGGGTGCGATAGGTGGCAGTTTTATGACCGTATACTACCTTTACATTGATCCCGACATGGTTATGCCTCTGGATCTCTCAATCTTAATCGCAATGACCGTTATGGTTGGAGGAGTAGGTTCCATTTGGGGTCCCATGATCGGTGCGGCAGTTCTTATCCCCCTGGACATGTACCTGGGAGCTTGGCTGGCGGGAACAGGACATTATGGCATAGATTTCATGATTTACGGCTTTATCATCATGATTATAGCCGCCTACGAGCCAAAAGGGGTTTGGGGTATTATTGAAAGGACAATAATAAAAAGGGGATGAAACGGGCCATGTTACTAGAGGTTGAGAGCCTCGTTAAGGAATTCGGGGGATTGGTAGCCAATGCTGATATTTCCTTAGAGCTAGAGCAAGGGGAGATTGTGGGTCTTATCGGTCCCAACGGAGCCGGCAAGACCACGCTGTTCAATTGCATCGTAGGGTACTATAAGCCTACGGATGGAAGGGTCTCCTTCGAAGGAGAGGACATTACCGGGTGGCCAGCGCACCGCGTGGCTCGAATGGGGATAGCGCGAACCTTCCAGGATATGAAGATAATGCCCCTTTTGACGGTTGAGGAGAACGTCATGGTTGGCGCTTTCTGTCGCACTGGTGATCGTCATACTGCAGTAAAGGAAGCTCAGGAGATATTGGAGTTAGTGAATCTGAAACAGGAGGCTTACGCGTCCCCCACGGAGCTTCCCATCGCGAGCCAGAAGAGGATTGAACTGGCTCGAGCGCTCGCTACGAAACCGAAACTCTTGATGTTAGACGAGCTTGCCGCAGGCCTCAATCCCATGGAGACCAAGGAGATCATTCAGACTCTTCACCGAATGAAGCAGGAGAGGACTCTCACCCTATTCTTGACTGAACACGTCAGGGAGTTCATCATGACAATCTCGGAGAGGATTATCGTCATGGTTGCAGGGAGAAAAATCGCCGAGGGAAGACCGAAGGATGTGGCCAAGGAAGAGAGGGTGATCGAGGCATACCTTGGGGAGAGATATGCTAAGGGTAGATAAGATTAAGGTTCACTATGGAGGAATTGTTGCCCTCCATGAGGTCACCTTTGAGGTGGGGAAGGGTGAATTGGTTGCGATTGTGGGTGCCAACGGTGCCGGCAAGAGTACCTCCCTAAAAGCCATCGTTGGAGCCGTAAGCCCGGTATCGGGAAAGATCGAATTTGAAGGAATAGACATCACGGGGGAGAAATCCGCGAAAATCGTGCGACGAGGAATTATCTATGTGCCGGAGGCGAGACATATCTTCGGCCCCTTAACCGTGGAGGAGAACCTGCTCTTAGGGGCTTATACGACCGATTCACAGGAGGAGATAGAAGAGAGCTCGAAATACGTCTACAAGCTCTTCCCCATACTGAAGGACCGGTGCAACCAAAAGGGGGAAACACTCAGCGGGGGCGAACAACAGATGCTGGCCATCGGCCGCGGGCTTATGATTCGGCCGAAATTGCTCATGTTAGATGAACCGTCACTGGGATTGATGCCGAAACTTGTTACCGAGGTGTTTACAGCTATCTCTCTATTGAAAGAAGAGGGGTATACTATCCTTCTGGTCGAACAGAACGTGCGGGAAGCACTGGAGCTCGCTGACCGGGGATATATTTTACAGACCGGGAGAACCATCGACTCAGGGCCGGGAAAGAAGTTGCTGGAGTCGGATATCGTAAGGAAAGCCTTTCTGGGATTGTAATCGGAATATTCCCCGGAACTTCACACATGGAGGGGAAAATCAAAGACATCAGCAAACTCACTCCGAAGGAGATCCGAAACCTCATCCGAAAGGGTACGTGGGACAAACCGACTGCAGGCCTGGCCTGGGGCTACGCCCAGGCCAATCTGGTGATCCTTCCAGAACGGTATGCCTTCGATTTCCTCCTCTTCTGTCAGAGGAATCCAAAACCGTGTCCGCTTTTGGAGGTCCTGGGAAAGGGGGTATTTGAACCCAAAGAGATGGCCCCTGGAGCAGATGTCAGGACGGATCTACCCAAGTATCGCATCTATGAGAAAGGAACCTTTGTCAAGGAAATCGAGGATGTTTCTCGATATTGGGCTTCGGATTTGGTCTCCTTCCTCTTGGGCTGCAGTTACTCCTTCGAATTCGCCCTCATGAACGCCGGGATTCCCATGCGACACATCGAAGAGCACAAGAATGTCTCCATGTATATCACCGCTATCCCATGTAAAAAGGCGGGAGGCTTCGAGGGTCCCCTCGTGGTGTCTATGAGACCAATTCCCCCTGACAAAGTGGTTCGTGCCATCCAGATTACCACTCGTTTCTCAGCGGTGCACGGGGGCCCCGTCCACGTGGGAGATCCTTCGGAAATAGGGATACGCGATCTCGGCAAACCCGATTTCGGAGATCCGATCCGGATAGACCCGGGTGAAATGCCCGTGTATTGGGCTTGCGGGGTAACTCCCCAAGCGGCTCTCATGAGGAATAAACCGGATTTGATCATCACCCATTCACCCGGACACATGTTTATCACGGACATCAGGAACGAGGATTTAGCCACCTTCTAGCTTATTTGAAAAACTCACCTAGTGTATTGTCCTAGTAATAACTTGCATAATTTACATGATCGCAAAGCGTACTAAAATTCGAAGCACGAAATTCGAAATCCGAAACAATAACAAAATTCTAATTTTCCATTTTTCAAACATATTTTGGCCTGCAACGAGCTCAGCCGAGTCGATTTTGGTCATTTGATATTCGGATTTGTTTAGCATTTAGATATTCGAATTTCGGATTTAGAATGAACTTTGGGACGCGATACCAGGTAAGGTGCCCAAGCTACTATTCCTTGATCTCAGGATGGAGTGCTGATATCCTTCCAAAAGGAATTTACAAAGGGGGGAGTCGAAATGGCCGTGAGGATAATTATCGAACGAAAAATCAAAGATTGGATAGCCCCCTGTAATTGGGAAAGTTTGGTGCGGGAGTGCAATTCCCGGTTGACAATTTGGTATTTCTTATTATAATTAAAATAAATCCAAAAATTAATGTTGACTGAACTATTCCACGCGATCATTGCAAAGCCCTCGGGAAACCTCCCGGGGGTATTTTTTTGTCCACACGATGGCTAAAACGATGAAAAGAGAGAATCAAAGGGCTCTCGTTGCCCTGGAGGACGGCACGATTTTCGAGGGAACCTCGTTCGGCACCCCTAAGGAGAAAACCGGAGAAGTTGTCTTCAACACGAGCATGACGGGTTACCAAGAGATTCTCACGGACCCTTCCTATAAGGGTCAGATCGTCACCATGACCTACCCCCTCATCGGCAATTATGGGGTAAATGAAGAGGATGTCGAGTCCATACAACCCTACGTCGAGGGTTTCATCATCAGGGAATATAGCCCGATAGCAAGTAATTGGCGGGCGCAGGCCAGTTTGGGCCAGTTCCTGAAGGACCGCGGAATCATGGGAATCGAAGGAGTGGACACTCGGGCTTTAACCAAACACATTCGGACTGCCGGGGCCATGAAGGCCATCATTTCAACCGAGGATATGAATAAGGACCGGCTCATCGAGAAGGCCAAGGCCTCGCCCGGGTTGGTAGGCCAGGATCTCGTTAGAGAGGTCTCATGTTCGGCTCCTTATCCCTGGGAGAATAAATCCCCCGCTGCATACCAATCTCTTTTCCCCTCTCGAGATCGTCGATACCGGATCATAGCTATGGATTTCGGCATCAAGCACAATATCCTCCGTCTTCTCGAATCGCTAGGATGTGATATCACTGTCGTTCCCGCCAATACGACCGCCGAGGAAATGCTCTCCTTCCATCCGGATGGTATTGTCCTCTCAAACGGCCCAGGAGATCCGGAGGGGGTTCCCTATGCCATTGAAACTACCCGGGAACTCATTGGGAAAAAACCGATTTTTGGAATCTGCCTGGGGCACCAGATATTGGGCCTTGCCCTTAGGGGACGGACATACAAACTGAAATTCGGCCATCACGGGGGGAATCATCCGGTTAAGGATCTGATAAGGGGCAAGGTGAGCATCACAGCCCAAAATCATGGGTTCTGCGTCGATATGAATTCCCTCGACGACGAGGAAATTGAGGCTACCCATGTAAACCTGAACGATCAGACCCTGGAGGGGATGAGGCACCGAGAACTTCCGATCTTCTCCATTCAATTTCACCCGGAGGCCTCTCCCGGCCCCCACGATGCCCGCTACCTCTTCGAGGACTTCATCGAGATGATGGACTCTCTCTGAGGTGAGTATGCCGAAACGGACCGATATTCACAAGATTCTCATCATTGGCTCGGGTCCCATCGTCATTAGCCAGGCCTGTGAGTTTGATTATTCAGGAACCCAGGCCTGTAAGGCCCTCAAACAAGACGGGTTTGAAGTCATCCTGCTAAACAGCAATCCTGCTACCATCATGACAGATCCCGAGATGGCCGACAGGACTTTCATCGAACCCATCACCCCCGAAGTGGTTGAAAAGATCATAGCGCGTGAGAGACCCGATGCCCTCCTCCCCACTTTGGGCGGGCAAACCGGGCTCAATGTGGCCGTCCAAGTCTTCGAAAGGGGTATTTTGAACCATTACGGAGTGCAGATGATCGGCGCCAATTACGAGTCGATCAAAAAAGCTGAAGACCGAAGGAGATTCAAGGAGTCGATGGACGCAATCGGCCTCGATCTTCCCAAAAGCGGTCTCGCTTACGCCATGGAGGAGGCCCTCCAAGTGGCCGGTGAGGTCGGATTTCCCGTCATCATTCGGCCCAGTTTCACCCTGGGAGGTACGGGAGGCTCCGTAGCATACAATATCAAGGAATTCAAGGAACTGGCATTGAGGGGTCTTGAGGCCAGCATGATCAGCGAGATTCTCATCGAGGAATCCGTCCTCGGGTGGAAGGAATACGAACTGGAGGTAATGCGGGATTTCAGGGACAATGTAGTGATCATTTGCTCCATCGAAAATTTCGACCCCATGGGAATCCATACTGGGGATAGTATCACTGTTGCCCCGGCTCAAACCCTCACGGACAAGGAATACCAGCAGATGCGGGATGCGGCCATTAGCGTCATGAGGGAAATCGGGGTTGAAACTGGGGGTTCCAACATCCAGTTCGCCCTGAGGCCGGAAGACGGCAGGATGGTGATCATCGAGATGAACCCCAGGGTATCCCGAAGCTCAGCTTTGGCCTCCAAGGCAACGGGGTTTCCCATCGCCAAGATAGCGGCCAAACTGGCCGTCGGATATACCTTGGACGAGATACCCAATGACATTACCAAGAAGACCCCTGCCTGCTTTGAGCCCACCATAGACTACTGTGTCGTCAAAATCCCCCGATTTGCCTTTGAAAAATTTCCGGGATCGGATGAGACCCTCACGGTATCGATGAAATCAGTGGGCGAGACCATGGCTATCGGCCGAACCTTCAAAGAAGCCCTTCAGAAGGGCCTCCGATCCCTGGAGATCGGAAGATATGGTCTCGGAGCCGATGGAAAGGATAATCAGAACGGGGAAGAAC
The DNA here is from genome assembly GCA_965371165.1 of uncultured Syntrophobacterales bacterium. Lineage (GTDB taxonomy): Bacteria > Desulfobacterota > BSN033 > WVXP01. Next base: position 40,716 of record CBDUXJ010000002.1, read on the forward strand.
CCCTTGGCTCAAAGTCCTCCAATCCGAAAGGGGAAATGCTCTATGAAAAATTGCACGTTCCCCGCCCGGATCGGATATTTTATATCAAACGGGCGCTTCAATGTGGAATGGATATCGATAAACTCCATACGTTGACCCATATCGACCCATGGTTTCTCCACAACATGAAGGAGATTGTCGATCTCGAGGGTGAAATAAGACAGTACAAGGTCGAATTTCGGGATTTGGAGCTCTGGTCCGGCCTGAAGAACCAAGAGAAGCTCATGATTCCCCAGAAGCTCCTAAGAAAGGCCAAGACATATGGTTTTTCGGACTTCCAGTTGGGGCATCTCATGGGGTTCGAGGAGTCCGAAATACGGAGTTTAAGGGTCGGCAGGGGAATCCTCCCCACCTTTAAGTTGGTGGACACCTGTGCTGCGGAATTTGAGTCGTATACTCCGTACTATTACTCCACGTATGAGACGGAGGATGAAACGAGGATATCCAAGCGGAAGAAGATCATGATCCTGGGAGGAGGCCCGAACCGTATCGGGCAAGGCATAGAGTTCGATTACTGCTGTGTCCATGCGGCCTTTGCGCTCAAGGAACTCGGATATGAGACCATCATGGTCAATAGCAATCCTGAAACGGTGAGCACGGATTACGATACATCGGATAAGCTCTACTTCGAGCCCTTGACCCTGGAAGATGTGTCGAACATCGCCGAGAGGGAAATTCCCGATGGGGTCATCGTCCAGTTTGGGGGACAGACACCGTTGAACCTTGCGGTTGCCCTGGAGAAGGCAGGGGGCAATATCATTGGGACATCCCCCGATAACATCGATAGGGCCGAGGATAGGAATCGATTTACCCTTCTGCTCAAGAAGCTCCAATTGCACCAACCCCCTAACGGAGCCGCCACCTCGACGGAAGATGCAATACGGGTAGCCGATGGTATAGGCTATCCCGTTATAGTGAGGCCCTCTTATGTTTTGGGGGGAAGGGCCATGGAGATCGTCTACGATGAGGAATCTCTGATGGGCTTCATGGAGCGCGCCGTCGAGGCCTCCCCTGAATACCCAATCCTTATCGATAAGTTCCTCGAAGACGCCATTGAGATCGACGTCGATGCCGTGGCCGATGGCAAGCGGTGCGTTATTGCTGGCATCATGGAACATATCGAAGAGGCGGGCATCCATTCGGGCGATAGTGCTTGTGTCATCCCCCCCTTCTCGTTAGCGGATGAACTCATTGAACGAATTAAGGCGAATACCAGCGCATTGGCGGAAGAGCTCAACGTTGTGGGATTAATGAATATCCAATACGCGATAAAAAGCGACGTCGTCTATATATTGGAGGTCAACCCCAGGGCCTCGAGGACGATTCCCTTCGTAAGCAAGGCTACGGGCATATCATGGGCAAAGATTGCGGCCAAGCTCATGGTTGGGAAAAACTTATCTGAGTTGGGGGTTACGCGGGAAGTGGAAATCAATCACGTTGCCGTTAAGGAAGCCGTCCTCCCCTTCAACCGTTTTTACGGGGTCGATACTGTATTGGGGCCTGAGATGAAATCAACGGGGGAGGTGATGGGCATTGATGCGGATTTTGGGATGGCCTTTGCTAAATCCCAGATGGCAGCCGGGCAGACCCTTCCCCTCAAAGGTACGGTTTTTATCAGCGTAATGAATAAGGATAAAAGGCATGTAGTATTCATTGCCAAAAAGCTGGTTGACCTTGGATTTCGTATCGTGGCCACAACGGGGACGGCTAAAGTCCTTGCCAAAAATGGGATCCCCGTGAAAACCGTCCATAAGGTAAACGAGGGAAGACCCCATATCGTCGATCTCATCAAGAATGGAGAAATCCAACTCATCATTAATACACCCAGCGGAAAGAAACCCAAGGCCGATGAGGTGGCCATACGAAGTGAAGCGGTCATCCACGATATTCCCTGCATTACGACCATATCCGGGGCTTCGGCAGCGGTAAATGGCATAGAGTCCATGGTACAAAGGGGAATCTCCGTGCAATCCATCCAGGAGTACCACGCCCAGATCATGGGGTGATTCTCGAAAAAAAGACGCGTTGATTCAGCCTCCCACTCCTTCCTCTGTTTGAGTGCTGTAAACCTAACAATTTCAAATAGTTAGATAGAAAAACTCTTTTTTTACGAATAATTGTCTAAATTTTATTAAGTTATCCATAATTTCTTAGAAAATAGATTGATGTTATAATATAACTTATTAAAATTATTGATATCTTAATATTACAGAATATCAGACATCTTCCCAGGAACTGATATTACTTCTCCCCCTTAACGCCCTTTCCCATCGCCCAGAGTCTCCTCAACTGGGGGGAGAAGAGGGAGAGGATAGAGAGTATGATGAGGGTGGCACTCAATGGCGAGCTGACAAGAACCAATGCCTTGTTACCAGAGATAATCATGGCCTGTCTCAGGTTTTCCTCCGCAATGGGCCCCAAAACGACCCCCAGAATCATTGGAGCCAGAGGATAGTCATATTTTTCCATGAAAAAGCCGATAATAGCAAAAATGATCATAATCCAGATATCGCCGAAATTATTACGGATGGCGAAAGTACCAACGACGCAGAAGATCATAATGCCGGGACCCAAAATGTTGTACGGGAGCTCGATCACCTTGGAGAAGTATCTGATGAACACTTTTGCCAGGATGATTATGGATAGGTTGGCCAAAAACATCCCTACGAAGATAGTATAGACCAACGCGGGTTGCTGCATGAAGAGCAGAGGGCCAGGTTTTAACCCGTGAATCAGAAAGGCACCCAGCATAATGGCCGTCCCCGCACTTCCCGGTATGCCCAGAGTGAGCAGAGGAACCATAGCGCCACTGCAAGCGGCATTATTGGCGGCCTCCGGCGCGGCTACTCCTTCAGGAATTCCCGTCCCGAATTTTTCGGGATGTTTGGACCACCTTACGGCTTCACTTAACCCCACAAAGGCACCAGTGGTAGCCCCTATACCCGGTAAGATCCCGATGAAGGTACCAATAAGGGATGAGCGAAGGATCAATCCCTTGAGGCTATTGATGAGCTTAAGGGATGGCAATTTCGCCTTTGCCTTTGCCCGAATACCCCCCATCTCCCTCATCTCCTTGATTCGGTTGAGAACCTCGGCTACAGCGAAGAGTCCGATGATCACGGGAATGAAATTTATCCCGCTCAGTAGGGTGGTGGTGCCAAAGGTAAACCTATTGAAGCCTGATATCTTATCTATTCCAACGGTTGCAACGAAAAGGCCCACGAGCGCGGAAATGAGGGCCTTCAATTCGTTCTTTGTAGCGAAACTACTCACCACACTGAGCCCAAGAACAGCTAGGGCGAAATACTCAGAGGGACCGAATTCGAGGGCCACCTTGGCCAATTGCGGTGCGATAAGGGCCAACATGGCTGTCCCGAAGAGCCCACCGATAACTGAGCTGAATATATCCACGCCCAAGGCCTCGCCCGCGAGTCCCTTCTTGGCCATCATATGCCCATCCAGGGTTGCGGCAACGCCTTCTGGGGCCCCAGGCGTACGGAATAAAATCCCGCTAATGGAACCGGCATATACAGAGGAAGCATAGAGAGCCACTAAAAGCAAGATAGCCGCGGCCGGGTCCATTACATAGGTTATTGGAACTGCCAGGGCGAGGGCCATGGTCCCGCTGATGCCCGGAATGGCACCGGCCATGATACCTAAGGAACTCCCGATAACGATGACAAAGAGGTTATAAGGCTCTATAGCGGTAAATAACCCCTGTGTCCAGTAGTAAAACATATCTTCCCCATAATGACAAAACGTGAATCATAACCCTAACATGATACTGATGTCATGAAATACCCCGAACCCCTTCGGCAGGGGTACGAACAGTAATTTACTGAAAATGATATAGATCATGACCATGATGCCCAGAACGGCAAAAGGGATCACCTTTTTCCGTGTGGGCATGATGAGAAGCATCATCCCGATGATAAAAAGAGGTGATGCGACGATAAACCCCAATGGTTTTAGGAAGTAGACGTATGTCACGGCGAGGAGGACCACGATGAAAACCCTTTTCCAGCCTGCCTCTCGCTCGCTCACTTTATCCCGGGATTTCCTCCATTTGATGACATTTGAGAGGGTGAGGGCCGCGCTCAGTACGATGAGGCAGAACAAGACGATTTTGGGCCAAAAATCCGGCCCCACCTCCTTATAGGCGCGAAATTCCCCCAGTCTCATGGCCTCGAAATAGAGATAACAGGAGACCACCAATATGAAGAGACTGATTGCGATTTGGCCCACCATAATTATTCACCACTAAGAATGACGGATTCGTAAAAAGTCCATCTGCCGTTCGACATGCTCACGGCCCTGAGCAAAGCCGA
>CBDUXJ010000003.1:0-25662 GCA_965371165.1 uncultured Syntrophobacterales bacterium
GTCGAGGTGACGAAGATGAAGGGGGAGAAGGGGCTGAACCTAACCGGACAATTGGGAGATGTGATGAAGGAGTCGGCTCACGCTGCCCTGAGCTTCGTTCGATCCAAGGCCAAGGAGTTGGGGATAAAGGAGGATTTTTTCGACAAATCCGACCTGCATATCCATGTTCCCGCCGGGGGTATTCCTAAAGATGGCCCTTCCGCAGGATTGACCATATTTGTTGCAATAACCTCCCTGTTTACCAACAGGCCCGTTCGAAGCGATATCGCCTTGACAGGGGAAATAACCCTTAGGGGATTGGTTTTGCCCGTGGGAGGCATTAAGGAGAAGGTCTTGGCGGGAAGACGAGCTGGGATCAAAACGATCATCCTTCCCAAGAAGAACGAAAAGGACCTGGAGGAAATTCCCGAAAGGATCAAGAAGGAGATGGAGTTCAAGTTCATCCAGAAGATGGGCGAGGCTATCAACATAGCCCTCACCTAGAGATTTTACAGGAGAAGTCCTTCTTCTCTTCCCTATAAATCTACAAGATGGGTCTAACCAACTATTGGTTGTAGGCGGGCTCTTCCCCCATACAATCCCTTCAAAGGATCCCCCGCAAATTCTTCCTTGATCTTCTTTTCTGGAGATGGGATAGTACAATGGATTCCACATGAACCACATGGGAGGGGAAAGATATCCCATAATCGATACGCACGTCCGTATTGACGAGTTTGCTGACCTGGAAGCTTCGGTTCGACGGGCTCAATCAGTCGGTATCAAGGCCATCATCGCCGTTGGATCCGATCTCGTATCCAATGAAAGGGTTCTTCAAATCGCCCAAACCCTTTTTGGTCATATCGGTCCTTAGGGGTTTTGGCTGAACATCTCGCTCAATTATGCGGCTTCTTCCCACGATTTCCAACCCCTTCCGCTTTTAGACTTGTCACCTTTTTTGGGCTCTCATTTGGGTCTGCAAGGCGGGGCTTTCCCCCTCCATTCGCCTGAGCCCTTCGCGCGGCGTACAATCAAGATCGAAAACTCACCCCTCAGTCTCAGGATCGAAGACTTACGGCATACCCTGATGACCCGCGGCAGGGACCCCACTTCTCCAGCGCATTGGGCTCAGCGACAGTTGAGTTTTCAAATAAGTCAGGAGATACCAGAACTGTGCTCGATTGACGAGCCAACCCGTTGGATTTATAATATTAAAGTTTTATGATGAGGGGAAAGAACATCAGGGTGATCTTGTTTGCGGGAAAGAGCGGTGTTGGGAAGACTAGCATTGCGGCGGCCACGGCCCCCAATTCCGCCCATATGGGTTACAAGACAATGGTCATGTCGTTGGATGCCACCAATACCCTTCCGGACATCTCCGATCTGAACAGGGGGTGACGGATAAGGATAACCGGGTGCCAATTGAGGGCGACAAGAATGTGATGAACACATTGAGACTTTGAAGAGAGCAGCGGAGAAGACGAGAGGGGAAGGGGTTTTCAAAAATCGAAGGAGGGAAGAGCCCTCCCTTGATAGCCAAACTTTTGAATGCAAACCTTGTTCCGCGCGACCCAAAAGGGTTTTTTTATTTTTGGGTTTCATTGATTTCCCCTGAAACAGTGGGAGATCGGTTTTATGAGGAGAGTTTAATAGGTCATGGATTACCCTAAATTGAGGGGCGTCAATGTCTTTCCCACCCAAATCCAAGGGCGGCAAATGATCTGTATTCAAGACCCCCAAGGGTTCAGTCAAGGGGCAGTATTCCTCCCGGTTTCCCTCTTTTTTATCGTTAGCCTATTCGAATGGGAAACATTCTATCCTCGACATTCAGGCGGAATATATGAGGAAGTATGGGGAGCTGATTTACAGGGAGAAGATCGAGGAGATCATCGATCAGTTGGACGCCCAGCTGTTGCTGGATAGCGACCGCTTTAGAGAAACAATAGAGAAGGAGAAGGGGGATTTTCGGCTGTCCCCCATCAGGGAAGCCGCCTTCGCCGGAACGAGTTACGACTCGGATCCCATAACATTGAGGGGGCAGATCGAGGGCTATTTTTCCCCTCCCGATGGGCCCGGTAAACCGCGTATGGAGAATCCTTCGGGGACGCTCAAGGAAATCATCGCTCCACATATCGACTTTCAAAAGGGTGGTCCGTGTTATGCTTTTGCCCATAAAGAGGTGAGGGAGGGATCCAATGCAGATCTCTTCGTCATCCTGGGGACGGCGCATTGTGAGATGAAGAATTATTTCGGTCTGAGCCTTAAGGATTTCAGGACCCCCCTGGGTGTGGTGAAGACCAACAAGGCTTTTATCGAGGCATTATCAGAGGTATGCCGTTGGAACTTGTTCGAGGATGAATTCGTCCATAAAAGGGAACATTCCATAGAATTTCAGTTGATCTTCCTCCAATATCTCTACCCGGGCAAACCGTTGGAGATAGTCCCCATATTGTGTCGGTCATTTCACGAGGCAATCGAGAGGTCCATCTCCCCGCGTGAGATTCCCCAAATCCGGGAGTTCATAGAAGGCCTAAAAAAGGCAGTCCGGTCCACTGATAGAGAGGTCTGCCTGATAGCCAGCGCCGATTTATCCCATATCGGGTTGCAGTTTGGCGATGGGGATCCCGCCTCCTCCATGCTGAGTGAGACGAGGGTAAGTGATTTAGAAATGTTGGCCTACGCTGAGAATATGGATGCAGAGGGGTTTTATGATTCGATTCGAAGAGAGGGCGACCGTCGTCGAATTTGTGGGTTCCCTGCTATCTATGTCCTATTGAGTATCAATGAGGTCAAGAGGGGAAGACTCCTGAAGTATGACCAAAGTCAAAACCCGGAGACTCAGTCGGCGGTTACTTTTGCCAGCCTAGCCTTTTATTGAACCCGACCCTTGATATGAAGGGTTAGGTATGGTATGAGAGAGGGCAAAGCGGGTTCAATCACCTATGATCAAAACGGTCCAAATCCAAACCGGGTCCAGGACGGAGTTTATTGATATCACCGAGAAGGTTCAAGATGTTGTTCATGAATCTAAGGCTCGGGAGGGGATTTGTTATCTCTTTGTCCCGCACACAACTGCCGCTATCACCATCAACGAGAATGCCGATCCCAGCGTCTACCAGGATATCGTAATGGAATTGAATAAGGTCATTCCCTTTGATGATCAGTACAGACACACCGAGGGAAATTCCGCTGCCCACATAAAGGCAAGCATCATCGGGTTTTCTGAAACGGTCTTCATCGAGTCGGGAACGTTGCTCTTAGGAACTTGGCAAGGGATCTATTTTTGCGAATTTGATGGGCCAAGGATGAGAAGGCTTCACATGAAGGTGATAGCCTCGAATTAGGCTTCCAAACTGTCTTTCCGGACATTGAACGGGATTCCATTGTAATGGAGGTCATGGATAGAGAGGAAAAATCCTTATTGGAACAGGCGGAAGAGATATTCCGGGGGGAACCTAGATTGATTCATCTGTCTGATACCGGTAAGGCCGTCTTTGTAGGGGATACCCATGGCGACCTGGAAGCCAGCAGATCGGTACTGGAGAGGTATCTCTCTGATAATCAGAAGGTGGTTTTCTTAGGAGACTATGTCGATCGAGGAGAAGCCTCCCGGGAGAATATCCACTACCTGCTTTCGATGAAGTTGCAGTATCCCAAGGATGTCATCATGCTTATGGGAAATCATGAGGGATATGTCATAAAGGAGTTCTACCCCGCCAACTTTTGGCTCGGTCTCACCGAGGAAGAGAGGGGGCGGTATGGTCAGACCCTTGCTCAGCTCCCCTATGCGGTTTCAACTCCCAATGGGGTAATTGGAGTCCATGGATCCTTGCCCGATGTGGAGAAGCTCGAAGATATCAATGGAATTGAAACAGGGGATGAGAATTGGGATCAAATCGTGTGGGGGGACTTGCAAGACCGGTCGGGAAATGAACTGGGTGAGTTTTGGGGACGCCCTCAGTATGGGCGAGATTACTTTTACCGGCACATGGATCAATTCGAAAGACAGGTACTCATTCGATCCCACCAGCCTAACGCCAATCCCATTATGTTTAAGAAGCGATGCTTGACTATCTTTACCTCTTATGCCTATTTGCCCATCAGGACGGTAGCCCTAGTTGACCTGACTCAAGAAAAGGTGGAGAGCATCGATGACATCGTGCTGGAGATGGTCTGATTCCATCGGCAGAGCTCTCCATTCGCGGGGAATGAGGATGAAAAATGACTCGGCAAGGGATAAAGGTCATCTCCTTTGACCTAGATGGAACCCTGGTTGAGCTAGAATTTAGCGAATGGGTATGGAGTGTGGGGATTCCCCAGCTTTTTGCCGAAAAGAGAGGGATTTCCTTTGATGAGGCCAAGGAGATCGTCGAGGAAGAATACCGCAAGGTGGGTGATAGATCCCCACAGTGGTACGATATCAAGTATTGGTTCAATTTTTTTCAGCTTAATGGCCATTGGAAACCGTTGCTGAATCGTTTCTCCCACAAGATCAAACCTTATCCAGAGGTTTCAAAGGTGCTCCAAGACCTCTCTCCCAACTACAGGCTCATCATCATTTCCAATGCCGCACGGGAATTTATCGATATCGAAGTTGAGCTGGCAGAACTCCGGAGATATTTCTCACGGATTTTTTCGGCCACCTCCGACTTCGGGCAAATCAAAAAAACCGCGAAATTTTACGGAGGTATTTGTCAACTCCTCGGGATCAGCTCCCAGGAGATGGTCCATGTGGGGGATCACTGGGAGTTCGACTACATCGCTCCAAAGGGACGGGGTATCAAAGCCTTGCATATCGATCGGTCGTGGAGCCGTAGTGGAGATGATGTGATCAGGAGCTTAGAGGAGGTGGGACAGAAGCTGGGCTTGCGAGGATAGCGTGCCATTTCCTCCTGGATTATGAAGTTCCGTAAAATCTGAGGGATTTCGCTTAATAATGTAACAAATCGGAAGGGAGGGTTTTGCATATGAAGGGAAAGAGATGGGGCTGGATCACATGGTTCGGCTTTCTGCTCCTATTGGACTACACGGTACCCTACACGTTACTTTCAGGGGTGAGCAAGTTCCATGGGGTCTTCCTTTTTTGGAACCTCTTTGCAATAGCGGCTATCGTTTCCATATTTGTCCTCCTGTGGAAGTGGAGGGATTGAGGAGAGAGAGCACATGAATTCATATTACATACTACTCGTCGTCGCCATTTACGTCGCCCTGGCAACGTGGATGGCCTATATGTCCCGAAAAGGAATGGGTGCGGGGATAACCGAGTATTTTTTGGCGAATCGCAGGGTAGGAGGATTTGTTGCGGCCCTCACATACAGCGCCACAACGTACAGCGCCTTTATGATGGTGGGTTTGGTCGGCTTGACCTATAAGCATGGGGTAGGGGCCTTGGGATTTGAGCTGACCTACCTTTCAGGTTTGGTCCTGGCGGTCTTTTTCGGTCCGCGGTTTTGGCTGGTGGGAAAAAGATATGGGTATATCTCCCCGGCTGAGCTCTTGGGCGATCGATATCAAAGCCGGTGGGTTGCCGTGGTAACCACATTGGTCTGTTTGATCTTTCTCATCCCCTATGCAGCGGTTCAACTGATGGGGGTTGGGTACCTCTTGGGGGGTCTGTCGGCAGGGGCAATTCCCTTCTGGGTGGGCCTCATCCTGGCTACTTTGCTGGCCATCGTCTGGGCCTGGATAGCGGGCCTGAGGTCAGTGGCCTGGACTGATAGCCTCCAGGCCTTGATCATGCTGGTGACATCGGTCCTCGTCCTGCTTTTTGTGATTTATCGTTATTTCGGAGGTTTTGGGGGCTTTTTCATCAAACTAGAGACGGATTACCCCCAATGGTTGACCGTTCCCGGGCCGGGCCTTTTCAACTTGAAGGCCTACATTGGCCTGACGCTCCCCTGGTTTTTCTTCTGCATCTCCAACCCACAGGTCAGCCAGAGGCTCTTCATCCCCAAGTCAATGAGTGCCATGCGGAGAATGTTGGGGGGATTTCTCATCTTCGGGTTCATCTATACCCTGGTCTCGGTCATGTGGGGTTTTTCCACGAAGGTGTTGAGCCCGGGCCTTACGAGAGCCGATCTGGCTACGCCAACCCTTCTTTCCCAGCCCTTCATCCCAGATATTCTGGCCCTTGTCGTAATGGTGGGTATTTTGGGGGCGGCCATCTCTACCATCGATTCCATTCTCCTTACCCTGTCTTCCATGTTTGCTCGGGATCTCTATAAGGGATTTAGGCCGCGGGCGTCGGAGGAGACGGAGCTCAGGTTGGGGAAATGGGTGATTCCGGTGATCTCCGGGGTGGCCATGATTTTCGGTGCGTTAAGGCTGGGGCCCATCGCCACACTCTCCGTGGCGGCCTCGGCGGGGCTCCTCATGACGGTCCCGGCCATATTCGGGGCCTTCTTCTGGAAAAAGGGCACCGCCGCAGGGGCTATCTGCAGCATGATTTTCGGCGGGGTGGTCACGGGGTTTCTCCAATTTTCTGGCATTAAGCCTTTGGGGCACTGGCCAGCGGTATGGGGAGGACTCGTCTGTTTGGTTGCCTTCATCGTCATCAGTTTGCTGACAAGGCCTCCTATGGAAAAGGCGGAGGAGTTTCTCGGGTATCTGAAAGAGGATCTCAAGGAGAGGAATGCCTTATAGTCTTGCCTTCCATTCCACCTCCGTTTCAATCTCCCCATGTCCAGACGCCATTGTTGTTGAGGCTGTAATACTGGTCGTTCAATATCCTTTCGTGTAACTCCTCCTCCCTGGCCAATTTCTTGAACATATCCTTCCCAAGGGGATCGGCGGTTTCCTTTGCCATTTCGAGGTAATACTTCTGGGCCTTCCTCTCCTCTTTGATGGCAATGGAAAGGGCATCCAGATCATCAGGTTGAGGCCCCACCTCCTTCTCTATGGACAAACCCGTGCTGATCTTCTTTCCCTTATCGGAAAATGTGGTTCCGGAGTAGTCGATCCACTTTCCCTCTCCCTTCAGGGAATCATAGAGGTCCTTGAGGTGAAGGAAATGATTCCTTTCAAAATCGGCCAACTGGGAAAACATGTCCCGACCCTTCGGGTTTTCCGTTTTCTGGGCTGCTTTGGAATAGAAGTTGTGGGCATCCATCTCGGCCTCCATGGCAGTTTTAATCGCATCGAGTGCACTGCTCTTTTTTGATTTCACCTTTCATTCCTCCGACAGGTATTGTGGACCAAGGGTATGCTCCTACAATTTCGATTTATCAGATTTCTGAAAAGGTCATTCTTCGCTGGCCAAAAATTTTCTCCGACCATTCTAAACCCTGCTTCACTGCAAATGAGCGCCCAAGGCGCTACTTCGTTCCAAAACTCATTTGAATGTGCAACGTCCCAACCGCATGACTGCAGCACCGCAGCACTGCAACACCCCTTTATCCTCTCTCCTTCAGGGTTCTGTTCACTGAAGCCTTTCCAACCTCAAAGGCCTCTCGGAGCGCAGTGGGATGGGTCCGTATATCCCCCTTGCCCTCCACGCCCTTGAAAAGCAACTGTCCTGCGAATTCCAGACCCAGAGCGTCGAAAAAATATTTCACGGTAAGCAGAGCACCGTCAAAGAGCTTTTCCCCCCTGGTGGCTCCCACTGAAATAAAGAATCCCTTTCTCCTCCTTTCCTGGTCCTCTGGTGCCAGCTTCAAGCGATACTTTCTCACCCATAAAGATTGAACGCGGTCTATGAGAGCCTTTGTCCACGCAGTAACCCCGTAAAAAAAGATGGGGGAAGCCAGAATGATCCAACCCGCCTCCAGAAGTTTCGGGTAGACCTTAGCCATGTCATCATCCAGGACACACTCCCCCGTCTCATCACAGCCGTGGCATTCTATACAGGGAGAGAACTTGAGCTCGGTGATGACGATCCTCTCGATTTGCGCTCCCGCTTCCTCTGCCCCTTTGAGCATCTCTTCCAGCAAGAGGTCCGTATTTCCCTCCCGCCTGGGACTTCCGAAAAGTCCCAGGACTTTCACCTTATCCCCCATTCCCCTCATTCTCCCATTGAACCTGGTTTTCCGTCGAACCGAAACACTTAAACAATAGGAAATTCAGGCGAAGTTTTCAAGCAACAGGCAATGGAGAACTCTCCTCGGCTTCTGGGGAACTGCGTTGTCCCTATGAGGAATCATTTCCATTTATCTGGCTGATTCGGTCTGTTCGGTTTATCTGGTTTATTTGGTTTATTCCGTTTATTCGGTTTAGATCGTTGAATTGGTTTGGATCGTTTAGGCCGTCTGGATGGTGCTTGGGTTGCTCTGATTTATTGAGTTTATTGGGTTTATATCCCACCTGTTTTGATACCCAATATTCCATCATTCCAACATTCCATTAATCCATCCCCCCGTATCCCAGTTGGCATGTTCCAGCTGGGGCAAAGCCCTTGAGTTTCAATATGATCAACAGTTCCTTATTCCCTTGTAATGATGAGATATCGCTCGAGGTTTCGCAATTTTTTTTCGCCGATCCCCTTAACCTCCATCAATTCCTCGATTTTCCGAAAGCCTCCCTTTTTAGATCGGTAATAGATGATCCTTTGGGCCAACCGGGGGCCGATGCCAGGAATGAGGGTCAGATGTGTTTCCTCCACCTCATTGAGGTTTAAAGGGATAGAGAAGACGAAACACTTCTCCGGTTCCATTTGGGCTAACTCTATGGTTAGCATATTCTTTGCATTCCTTATGACGACGATCTTGGAGCCCGCGTTGAGGGTATTATTGAGTACTTGAGGATTGCCGATTTTCCTCCTTCCGATTCCCCCCGCCCTGATGAGCGCCTGCTCGACGGTTATTTTTCCCGGGAACGAGTAGACGCCGGGATTGGGGGTTTCCCCCACGATCTCGACAGCGATGCTCAATGGATTCGCTTGGGGAATATCACCAGGACTTGGCCTTTCAGATAGGGTGTTAAAAAGCGAGACCACAAAGAGCAGCGAAGCCAAGGAGAGGAGAATCCAGCTCTGTGTGGAGGAATAGGTCCTCATGGAGTTGGCATTGAGCTGTCTTTAGCAAAGGCCTTTTTATCCAACTGGAAGGCCTCGTGCAGTGCCCTTACCGCCAATTCGGTGTATTTCGATTCGATAATACAGGAGATCTTTATTTCCGAGGTGCTGATCATCATGATGTTGATCCCTTCACGGGCCAGAGCTCCGAACATGGTAGAGGCAATCCCGGAATGACTTCTCATCCCCGTTCCCACAATGGACACCTTGGCGATATTTTCATCCGTGTTGATATCTTTGGCGCCAATTTGCCGTGCAATTTCCCTTACGATGTTCGTAGCTTTATGGAGGTCGGTCTTCATTACGGTAAAGGTGATATCGGTACTGCCTCCTTCGCTCACATTTTGGATGATCATGTCCACCCTGATGTTGGCATCGGCTATAGCGCCGAAAAGTCTATGGGCGATTCCGGGTTTATCGGGAACCTTGGTGATGGTAATCTTGGCCTCGTTTTTATCATAGGTAATCCCTGAGACGGCGACATTTTCCATTTCTTCATCCTCCCGGCAGACGAAAGTCCCGATGTTATCGTTAAAAGATGATCTCACGTGGATAGGAACGTTATATTTTTTTGCAAATTCAACCGCTCTTATTTGGAGGACTTTGGCCCCTAGGCTGGCCATTTCCAGCATCTCGTCATAGGAGATTTTTTCCAATTTTCTCGCCTTTTCGCATACGTTGGGATCAGTGGTGTAGACACCATTAACGTCGGTGAAGATTTCGCATACATCTGCCTTGAGGGTTGCCGCCAAGGCCACAGCCGTCGTATCCGATCCCCCACGGCCCAGGGTAGTGACATTCCCTTCACCATCGATTCCCTGAAAACCCGCCACGACGACGATCTTCCCCCCCTTGACGTCATTCATGATTTTATCGGGTTTCACCTGCGTAATCCGAGCCTTTCCGTATGTGCTATCGGTCTCGATCGGAATTTGATACCCTAGGTAAGATTTTGCCTCATGTCCCATTGACTTAATGACCATGGAAACCAACGAAATGCTTACCTGCTCGCCGGTAGAGATTAAAACATCGAGCTCTCTTCCATCGGGGTGAGGTACTAATTTATGGGCGAAATTGATGAGTTTGTTCGTCTCCCCCGCCATGGCCGAAACGACGACGATGACATCATTCCCAGTTTCCTTCGCTCGGATTGCCCTTTGTGCTATGGTTTTTATCCTTTCAGTATCGGCAACCGAGGTGCCGCCGTATTTTTGAACGATCAAGGCCATTTTCCCCCCAACTGAGCTCTGCCCACAGAAGGGCAGTTGATAGCTTGAAACGATAGCTCAAAGCCGTAAGTCGGTCACTGGCTGCCGGCAGCTGCTCTATCCGCTTTCCAAAGGGCTATGTTCCTAACGATATCTCGGTAGGGATGCCCCAGCCCTGTGATCCTGAACTTCCGCCGATTCTCACCGAGGTGAGTGATTTCGACCATTAAGCGGTTCTCGGGGAGGAAGGGAAGGATCTTTTCGGCCCACTCGATCACCGTTACTCCGTCACCGTAGAAATATTCCTCGTATCCCAATTCCTCCATTTGGTTCATCTCCTCCAGCCGATATAGATCGATATGGTTGAGGGGAATTCTTCCGGGGTATTCATTGATGATGGTGAAGGACGGACTGGTCACGTAATAGCGGTGATTAACGCCCAATCCCCTCGCCAATCCCTTGATCAAGTGGGTCTTACCCGTTCCCAATTCCCCGCATAGGCCGATTACACTGCCGGGTTTCAAGGTCTCTCCGATGAATTGCCCCAGTTGAATCGTCTCTTCTGGACTGGATGTGCATAAGATGGCAGTTTTCCTCCTCAGGCCCTTTGCCTCCTCCTTTACCTTTTACCTTCAGAGAAACACATCGGAATTCAGTATAAAAAAAAATCAAGGGAAATGCAATATTTCTGAAACCTGAAGTTTCCCGAGTTTCTAGAGAAAACCGTTGTCCCTGAGCGTAATATGTCGAAGCGGTGGGGTATCTTTCGAGGGTGAGTAAGAAACTTCATCTCAGAGCAGTTGTCCATCTTATTTTGAAGATGAGTGGGAAAGATAGGGAAGGTTAGGCTTCATGGTCGAAGTCTTCCGGGTTTAGGTTCTTCAACCATTCCTCCAAACTATCAGTGGAATCCCGGCCCTCTTTGTCGAGCACGGCGCTCTTTGTTCGATGGAGGACATCCTCCTCGACAAAAATCGGTGCCCCCGCACCCAGAGCAATCGCAATGGCATCGCTGGGCCTGGAGTCGATGGCGACCTGGCTTTCCTGGGACTTGAGATAAATGAGACCATAATAGGTGTTTTCCTTGAGATCGTTGACAACCACATGACTAATTTTACAATCAAGGGCATCAATGAGATTTCGGATGAGATCATGGGTCAAAGGTCTATGGGAGGAGGCTTTTTTTAGCTTGAGGGCTATGGCGTTGGCTTCGAATGGGCCGATCCAAATGGGAAGGGCATGCTTATTTTCTGAATCCATCAAGAGAACCACAAACCCTTTTGAGGATGGATCGAATGTAAGAAACTTCACCTTCATCTCTATCAACATCTTCTACTCCATGCTCGTTATACTATCCTAGCGCTATGTCGGAAATAAAGGCCCTCCCTTTATGGTGATCATAGTCCTTTAACCGTAACCCATGTATCCTTATCCCCATAGAAGTGATTTCGCGAAATGGATGTTTTAGCAACCGCTTCAAAACGAATTAAGCAAGAAGTATACCAATCGATTTTAGGAGGTCCAACATCTATGGGGATTTCCTCCATAATGGGATAATCCTTGTAGAGGTTCTCCCATTCACCTTCTCCTTCGGGATAGAGGCTGAAATTCCTGAGGATATCGGTAATGACGAATCGATTTCGAGCCAGGATGGCCTGAACCTCATACCATTTGGTCAGCGATGATTCTACCATGGTTATTCCGATATATCCGGCTCCTTCTCCTTCAGGCAAGGATCTTATCCCCTTCTTCAGGAAAGTGAGCATCCCCTTTATTCCCTCTGGAGGTTCGCTGATGAAGACATCGAAGGCGTGGCGGAGGTTATGGGGAAGAGACCGGTTGAGGTCGAATTCCATGGTTTCGATGTTGAGACCAAGCTCCCCCGCTTTTTCCTCGATAAAACGGAGGACCTGTTTATCGATATCCAGAACAAGAATTCTTTGACCCATTCCCAACATCCCCAGATACAGGCTAAATAGGTCATCATCGCCAATCAAGAGGATTGCACGGTCCTCCAAATCCCCCCTCTCATATATGAAGGAGGCTTTTAAGGCGAGATCCTGGAATGAAATCAATCCCTGGTTATAGTTTGGATTGGGCATTGGTCTTCCAGTAAGCACGGAGGTAAATTGTTGGAGGGTTTTACGGAAGATCCCGTCCACGATGAAGCCCTTTCCATTACAGGGCTTACACTTCAGGTCCATCCGGGGATGATATTTTCCATTACTCAGCAATTGAAATGTTTTGGTGGATTTATCGAAATGAATTCTTCCTCCGTCCATAAGCTTCTTAACCGTCGCTACGATGGCAGAGAGGGTTGAATCTTGAAGGACGACCAATTCCCAGAAGGATTTGGGGCTTTCCTTCAGCGCTCTTAATATCTGTATTTCAGTCCTCTCCATGGAACCCTGTCACATTGGAATCATCAAAATTTTCGATATGCTACTGAATATCACCGGTATTGTCAAGGATAGGGTTGGTGGGTTCATTGGGGGAACCGGTGGAATAAGGAATCGGGCGCCGATTTGACGGAGGGAAAGCAATCGTTATCTGCCCTTACACATCTCTTTTAGGACAGGGGGAATCTTCTCAAGTATATCGGTAGCGATCAGTGCCATTTCCCCCTTTTCATCGGCTACTAAGTCCCCGGCGAGGCCGTGGGCGTAGGTTGCGGCGATAGTGGCGGATGATGGGGAAAACCCCTGACATACTAATCCCCCCATCATACCGGTTAAGATGTCCCCCGTACCCCCCGATGCCATCCCCGGATTCCCAGATGGATTGATGTGAATATTGCCATCGGGTTGGGCGATAATGGTTCGGGAACCCTTCAAGACGAGAAAAACCCCATATTCAATGGCGAAATTCCTGGAGGTTTCAACGCGGTCTTCCTGAATGGCTTTAGAGGAAAGGCCGGTAAGCCTGGCCATTTCACCCGGATGAGGCGTTAGAATTATGGGGGATTCGATCTCCTTCAGTATTTCCGGTTCAACGGAGAGGGCGGTGAGGGCGTCGGCATCAATGACCATGGGAATAGAGAGGGTTTTGACCAACTTCCGGACTAGTTGTCCCGTCTCATCCGAGGTGGAAATGCCGGGGCCAATTACAAGGGCTTGTATCCTTTGGCTTGTCTCAACGATCTCATGGAGGGCACCAAGCCCAAGGGTGCGAGATTCGGTTTCGGGCAAAGGCATGGTCATGGTCTCCGTCAGCTTTATCTCCATGATTTCATTCAAGCTTCTGGGAATACCCAAGGTAACTAATCCAGCCCCCACCCTCATGGCGGCCTTGCAGGCCAGTGTAGCCGCACCCGTTTTGCCGACGGAGCCAGCCAGGACCAGGAGATGACCGTAATCCCCCTTATGGGTATCTGCGGGTCTGGGGACAGCGAGGAGGCCCCGGATATCCTCGTATTGGATGAGGTGGGATCGAATGTCTTCTTCCTCCATCAGATCCCTGGGGATTCCGATGTCGATAACCTCAAGTTCGCCGACAAATTCAACCCCCGGATGGATGAGTTGGCCTACTTTGGGTAAACCGAAGGTGGGGGTAAAGGCAGCTTTTATACACGTGCCCAGGGGTTTGCCGCTCGTGGCGTCCAACCCCGAGGGGATATCAATAGCCACAATGGATTTTCCCGTGGCGTTTAATGCGGAGATTACTTCCTTGTAATATCCCTTGACTTCTGAAGCGAGGCCTGTTCCCAGTATCCCCTCTATGAATAGATCGTGGGAAAGGAGGTCATCTCTTATCGCCTCGAACTCCTCAAGGGTTGCAAGCTCTTTTACCTCGATGGCGCCCTTGGTCAATACGTCAAGGTTAGTCTTAGCATCCCCCTTTATCGCCTTATCTTCGGCGAGGAGGAAGACGCTCACCCTCAAGCCCTTATCTATCAGGTGTCGGGCGATAACGAAGGCGTCGCCCCCGTTGTTTCCCCTGCCCGCGATGATGGCAACCCTTTTCCGCGGCAGGTTCGGAAATCGACGAAGAATCACCTCCGTTGCCCCCTTGCCGGCATTCTCCATCAGGTCGATTCCTGACACACCCCTTTCATGAATCGTCCTTCGATCAAGGTTCTTCATTTGATCGGCCGTCACCACTTTCATATTTAAATCTCTAATACCACCTGGGCGATCCCATAATCCTTTTCGTGGGAGATACTGACGAACGCGGTCTTGATGTTCCGATCGGTGAAAAAACCCTTGGCCTGGTTGTGAACCTTAAGAGAAGGCCGGCCAAAAGGGTCATTGACCACCTCGATGTCTGTCCACTTAATTCCCCCCCTGAGGCCTAAACCGAGGGCCTTCAACATTGCCTCTTTAGCGGCCCAGCGAAGGGCGAAATGTTGCCCTGGATTCGATCTACTTTCGCAAAAGGTGATTTCAGCGGGGGTGTATACCCGCTGGATGAAAAAAGGGCCCCATCTGTCGAGCATTCTTTCAATACGGCGTATTGAAACGATATCTATCCCGATCCCATAGATCATGGAATATCCATAAAAGGCTATGCTATCAGTTCGATCATATCTCGAACAGCCCTATCCAATCCAACTAAGACGGCCCTAGCAACGATGCTGTGACCGATGCTGAGCTCTTCGATCTCCTTGATTTCGGCAATACGTCTCACATTGAAGTAATTGAGGCCGTGGCCGGCATTAATGCCAAGGTCAAGATCGTAAGCACTGCTTACAGCATCCAAGAGGTTCTTGTATTCCTTATCTTCTTCGTCCTTCGTTGTGGCATCACAGTAAGGCCCGGTGTGAAGTTCCACGAAATCCGTCTCCATTTCCTTGGAGGCCTCGATCTGTTTACCATCGGGATCGATGAATAAGCTCACAGTAATTCCGGCGTCCTTCAATTGAGCAATAGTTTTTGCGAGGGTCCCTTTATTCCCCCCGACATTGAGCCCACCCTCCGTAGTCAATTCCCTCCTCTTTTCGGGGACAAGGGTAACCATATGGGGTTTGGTCTCCAAGGCGATCTTGACCATCTCCAGCGTGGCGGCCATCTCCAGATTGAGTTTGGTCTTTACAGTTTCCCTCAGGATATGAACGTCTCGATCCAGTATATGTCTCCTATCCTCTCTCAGATGGACAACGATGCCGTCGGCACCCGCCATTTCAACGAGAGCTGCAGCAGCAACCGGGTCAGGGTATTTTACGCCCCTCGCTTGGCGAAGGGTGGCCACGTGATCGATATTGACTCCTAATCTGGTCATCTCTTCAACCTCCTCATCCTGGCGAATTCGTGTTTCTTCCCATCCTCTCCATCACTTGTTCAATGGTGTCCGTTAGTTCCCTGCCCATGCGAGAGATCTTATCCTCATCTTCCCCCTCCAGCATAATTCTCAAAACGGGTTCCGTCCCCGAATAACGGGCGAGTATCCTTCCCGATTTCCCAAGTTCACTCTCAATGGCCTTAATCTTTCGACGGATTTTGGGCATTCTCAGAACATCGATTTCCCTATCGATTTCGGTATTAAACTGTACTTGAGGTAGAGGGATCATTGACTTTGCAAGGTCATCCAATTGCCTTTCTTTGCTTACCATAATCGATAACACTTGAAGGGCGGTGAGAATACCGTCCCCCGTCGTATTATAATCGAGAAAGATGGTATGGCCGGATTGTTCGCCTCCCAGATTATATCCTCCCCTCACCATCTCCTCGACTACATATCGATCTCCTACGGCGGTTCTGACGACCCGGATTCTCCTTTTGCCGAGGGAAAGATCAAGCCCCATATTGCTCATAACCGTGGTGACAATGGTCTTATTCTTGAGCCTTTCCTTATCGGCCATCTCAATGGCACAAATGGCCATAATATGGTCCCCATCCACGATGTTCCCATTTTGATCGACGAAGACCACCCGGTCCCCGTCCCCGTCCAAGGCCATCCCCAAATGGGCTTGTTTCTGGACAACAAGTTCGCTAAGCCTTTGTGGACAGAGGGAACCGCAATCGAGGTTAATATTCTCCCCATCGGGCTCGACTCCTATGGGGATAACCTCCGTCCCCAATTCCTCCAATACGGCGGGGGCCACTTTGTAGGCCGCTCCATTGGCACAGTCCAAGACGATCTTCAGACCATCGAGGGTTAAACGATTGGGGAAGGTATTCTTTAGGAAGACGACGTATCTCCCCACGGCGTCTTCTATTCGGTAAGCCTTTCCAACCTCCTCGGCCGTGGGCCGCAAGGAATCGATGCTGTTGGAGAAGATGAGTTCCTCGATCTGGGCCTCAAGGGCATCGGGAAGTTTGAAACCATCCCTGGAGAAGATCTTAATGCCGTTGTCGTAGAAGGGATTATGGGAGGCGGATATCACAACACCGGCGTCGGCTCGCATGCTAGTGGTAATGAAGGCAATGCCAGGTGTGGGGAGGGGGCCGACCAGTAAGACATCGACTCCCATGGAACAGATACCCGATGCCAATGCCGTCTCCAACATGTATCCCGAAAGGCGGGTATCCTTTCCAATGACGATCCTGTGTCTTCCCTCACGGCTTTTAAAGATATAGGCCGTTGCCCTGCCGAGCTGCATTGCCATTTCACCCGACATGGGGTCAACATTGGCGATACCCCTGATGCCATCCGTCCCGAACAGTTTGCGCATCTCTCCCTCCATCCCGGCGCTCACTCCGCGGCAACTTTCCCACACTTTATGTTCACTTTCACCTCTTCTCTGCTGATGGATTTGATGTGTAACTCACCTAAACTCAGGGCCGCCTTTTTTATCGAGTCTTTTTTGATGCCGGAGATATCGATCTCTTCGGTAAAGATCTTCTTTAACTTCCTCAACTCATTTTGGGCACCAACGATTTCAACGGCAGTAGGATCAACCCATACCCCGGTAATTTTGAACCCTTCAAAGGGTTTGCCCACCAACACAGCCTCTACCAGGACGGTTTTCTTGAAAAGTTCGTCGAATCTCAGTACGATCGATGCCGGACTCGCCATGGTTACCTTCAGACCCCGTGGAACCGTGATTTGCTCGGGTTGGATCACGAATTCGGCAAACCCTGGCTCCGCATTGGAGAGGTCAATAATGGCTTTTACCTCCCGAGGTGATAATCCTCTCAATAAGGTTACCGGTCCGCTTATTCGGATATTGATGGATTCTATCGGATTCTTGATGATGATGAGGGAGGAGGGAATGTTGCGAAAATCCAAGGGGATGGAAAGGGCGGTTTCGCCTTCCTTTTCGCTGATGACGAAATACCACAATATCCCTGCCAAAAAAATGGAGATGAGCTTCAAGGACACGTTTTTAGTGAAAAAGCCTTTCAAGGAGTCTTTCCCCTTATTACTGAAACCTCCCGGATCCCTTGGGTTGGAATAACCTCTGGAGGATTTTTCTCAAGGCGGTTGTATCCAGATTTCGAGTTATTTTGCCGTCGAGGGCCAACGAGATGGTTCCCGTCTCCTCGGAAATAACGATGGCAACGGCATCGGTTTCTCGGGTCAAACCGATGGCGGCACGATGCCTCGTCCCCATATTACTGCTGGTCTGAGAATCCATACTGATGGGGAGGAGACAACCCGCCGCGGCGATTTTCCCGCCACGAATGATCATGGCCCCATCATGAAGGGGAGAGGGGGGATAGAAGATACTCCCAATGAGCTCTTTGGATACCCTTGCCTCCAAGTCTATTCCACCTTCAATATATTCCCCGAGACCGGTTTTTCTTTCCAGGACAATTAGGGCCCCGATTTTCTTGCCAGCCAAGGAGGCCGACGCCATTATCAATTCCTCGAAGACATGGGATTCCTCTGCACGGTCGATGCCGGTGAAGAAAGGGTTCTTCCCAAAGGTGGTCAGTGCCCTTCGAATGTCATGCTGGAAGATAACGATTATGAAGACGATGATGGAGCTAAAAAAGGTATTCAAGATCCAATGCAGTGTGAGCAGTTCCCCCTTTCGGGAAATAATGAAGGCGATGATGATCAAGGCGAGGCCGAAGATCATCTGAACCGCTCTCGTCCCCTTGATGAGAATGATGATCCAATAGATCAGTACGGAGACGATAGCGATATCTACGATGTCCTGCCATCGAACACTGGCCAGAATATCCGCGACATTCATGGGGTCGTTACCCTCTTAAGATGGCATCCACCATCTGTGCTGCCTTTCTCGCTGGATCCACCTCATGGACCCGGAGGATGTTAGCCCCGTTCATGATGGCTGCAGAAATGGAGGCCAGGGTTCCCTCGACCCTTTGGTCTACTTCGGCATTTAAAATTTTACCGATGAAGGATTTTCTTGAGGTACCCAGCATGATTGGTTTGCCTAGGCTCTTCAACTCGGCTAGGTGGTAAATAATCCTCAAATTGTCTTCGGCCGATTTCCCGAAGCCAATTCCCGGATCGATAATGATCTGTCTTGCGTCCACCCCCGCTCCCTCGGCAACCTCAATACTTTCCTCCAAGTATTCCATAATCTCCGTAAAGAGACAGTCATAATGAACGTCCAATTGCATAACTTCGGGGGTCCCCTTGGTATGCATTAACACAATGGGCACATCATATTTGGCTGCAACCTTTGCCATTATGGGGTCGAAATGCAATCCACTGATGTCATTGATCATCTGAGCGCCGGCCTCGATGGCCTTCTCAGCTATGAAGGATTTATATGTGTCGATGGATATGGGGACTTCGACCTTCGCCGAAAGGCCCTCGATGACCGGAATTACCCTACGCAACTCTTCATCCCGCGGCAAAGGTTTGGCTCCAGGTTTTGTCGATTCTCCCCCAATATCGATGATATCGGCTCCCTGAGAGGCCAATTCGATGCCATGGGAGATCGCTTTATCCGGAGCAAAGAACATTCCTCCGTCGGAAAAAGAGTCAGGCGTGACGTTCAATATGCCCGTAAGGTGGGTTCTCTCATCGAGGTGGAAGACCGTTTTCTTACACCGAATGGTATGAGGTGGGTTTTCCAAGTTCTTAAGACATTCGCGAATCCGGACCGCTACCCCTTGGAGACCGTTGAAACGATCTTCAATCGTGTCGATAAGGGCTTTTATCTGATTTTGGGTGCCCATGAGCATGAGGTCAGAAGCGGCAACACTACAATCGATGATCCTCTTATCCACGGCGACATCACCACCCAGTAAGATCATCTCTTGTTTCAGCAAGTTGGCCAGGCGACAATCGATTCCCTCGATCTTCAGATTGAGATGGAATATCTTTTCCCGCATCGACTCAATGCCGATGGGGTCGACACCAAGGCGCTGCATTTCCTGGATGGCCTCATCCGGTTTGCCGAAGTGAAGGAGTCGAACCCTTTTCATCCTTGGGTGTCCACTCTATCCATGGATGATGAGTAAAGGTTGGTCTGTTGGGGTAGATGATTAAATCTTTTCGCCTTTTATAATTTTATCTATTTGATCCCCGTCAAGGGTTTCCCTCTCCAATAAGGAATTGGCAAGGCTATGGAGAAGATCGATGTTTTCCTCGAGGATCTTTCTGGCGCTATCGTAACTATTGTTGACAATCTGTTTAATCTCTTCATCGATATCTTGCGCCGTCCTTTCGCTATAATCCTTGTGTTTGGCGAATTCACGACCCAAAAAGATCTGTTCCTCCTTCTGTCCAAAGGCGAGAGGACCCATTTTTTCGCTCATTCCCCATTCGCACACCATTTTTCTGGCCAATTCGGTGGATTGCTCGATATCTTCATGAGATCCTGTGGTTTGGATATGGAGAATGATTTCCTCCGAAGCCCTTCCCCCCATTAAGACGGCGATATTATCGAGGAGATAATCCTTGGGGTATATATGTTTCTCATCGACGGGCAACCTTTGGGTTAACCCGAGGGCACGTCCCCGGGGTATGATGGTAACCTTGTGGATGGGATCGGTCCCAGGGATCATCTTAGCCACCAAGGCATGTCCCGATTCGTGGTATGCAATATTTTTCCTTTCCTCATAGGGGATGATCATGCTCTTCCTCTCGGTCCCCATCAAGACCTTATCCTTTGCCTGTTCGAGATCTACCATTTCGATCTGATTCTTTCCCAGTTTTGCGGCCAGCAAGGCCCCTTCGTTTACCATGTTTTCTAGATCTGCTCCGGTAAAGCCCGGCGTCCCACGGGCTAAGACTTGGAGGCTGACATTTCCGGACAGAGGGTTTTCTTTCGTGTGGACCCTAAGAATGGCCTCCCTTCCCTTGATATCTGGAATAGGCACTATTATCTGTCGGTCGAACCTTCCCGGTCTCATAAGAGCAGGGTCTAAGACGTCCGGCCTATTGGTAGCGGAAATGAGGATGACCCCGTCATTAGATTCGAAACCGTCCATCTCGACCAAGAGCTGATTGAGGGTTTGCTCCCTTTCATCATGTCCCCCTCCCAGGCCAGCTCCCCGATGCCTCCCCACGGCATCGATCTCATCGATGAATACGATACAGGGCGCATTCTTTTTTCCCTGGATGAAGAGGTCCCTTACCCTTGAAGCCCCAACGCCGACGAACATTTCTACGAAGTCGCTTCCGCTTATGTTAAAAAAGGGAACATCGGCCTCCCCGGCTATGGCTCGGGCCAAAAGGGTCTTTCCCGTGCCAGGTGCCCCTACGATGAGGACCCCCTTTGGGATTCTTCCGCCCAGCTTGGTGAATTTCTTTGGGTCTTTGAGGAAGTGGATGATTTCCTCCAGTTCCTCCTTTGCCTCGTCGACACCCGCCACATCCTCGAAGGTTACCTTATGCTGATCTTTGGAAAGGATTTTGGCGCGACTTTTCCCAAAGGCTAAAGCCTTTCCACCGCCCGCCTGCATCTGTTTCATGAAGAAGATCCATACCGCAATGAGTAGGAGCATCGGGAACCAGGAAATTAAGATGGATTGCCAGAAGGGTGATTCCCCGGGAGGCTTTGCCGATATCTGCACCCCCTTTTCCCTCAAATCTCTGACCAAATCGGGGTATTCCGGAATGAATAGTCTAAATTTCCTTCCATCCAAATATTCGCCCGAGACCTTACTTCCATGAATGGTCACGCTGCCAATTTCCCCTAGCTCCATCGCGGCAATGAATTGGCTGAAATTGATGGTTTCGGGTTTTACCTGAGGCCGATTGAAGAGATTAAACAGCAGGACCATCACCAAACTGATGACGAGCCAAAAGGCGATATTTCGATAGAAGGGGTTCAAAGGCATTCCCTTTAGCATTGGTGTACAAGTCGTTAAACTAATTAATTATTACATAGGCCAACTTTATTTTCAACTCCTATCTGGCTGGTAGCCAAATCCGGATGGCGAGGTCCTATTTTAAGAACCGTTCGAAGAGTATCCCATATCTGAGACCATGACAACTAACCCATATTTGGTTTGATCCGAACCGTAACAGAGAATGGAGGAGGATCGTGGCACCGGCAATGATGACATCGGCCCTTTCGGGTGGAAGCCCGGCAATGGCTTTCCTTTCCTTCGAGGAGAGAGTTTTAAATAATTCGATCTGTCCCTCAACATCCTTCAGCTTCAATAGCCCATAGTGAATTCGTGAAGGGTCGAAATCCCTCAGGCCCTGTTTGACGGAGAAAAGGGTAGTTACGGTTCCTCCGATACCGACAAGGGGAGGGTTTTCCTTCAGTGGGGGAATGTCGACCAGTAACTTCCCCACATGGGAGGCCATTGCTTGATAATCCCCCTCCTCTACAGGGTCTGAGGTGAGGAATTGTTCCGTTAATGTTACCGAGCCGATGTTCAGACTGAAGACCCGCACCTCACCAACGGCATCGCCGTAAATCCACTCCGTACTTCCCCCTCCGATGTCGATGACTGTTAAAGGTCCCGAGGACCATTTTTGATCCTTCGCCACCGCCAGATAGGAAAGTCGTGCCTCTTCCTGACCCGAGATGATCTCGATTTCCAAGCCACATCGTCGTTTAACGCTTCGCAAGAATTCCGACCGATTTCTTGCCTCCCTTAGGCTGCTAGTTCCAACCGCCATCACTTTCGAAACCTCCATATCACGGCATAGGGAGAGATAGCGGTCGATGACATCGATGCTCTCTTGCATGGCATGAGGGTTGATCCTATGGGTTCTCAGAAGACCTTCACCCAGCCGGGTTGTGGTCTCCAGATCCATGATGGTTTGAGGCAGTCCCTCGGGTGTCTGTTCGGCGATTAAGAGGAGGATGGTATTGGTTCCAATATCAATGGCGGCGCAGCGTTTCATTTTTCCGATTATTAGGCCTCAAAATAGAAATCTCTGAAAAACTTGCCCTTCGGGTTCAAACATTGAATTTGCGGACGTTTCGCTTCACTAAGAATGTTTACCGAAAAAATCTTAATTCGCGCTCAGAACTCCTTTTCCCAGTTTTTCAGAGATCTCAAATAGATCCAGTCGTTGTTTTCCTGAAAATGAGGGGACTTTTCTATACGTTGCTCGGAAAGAAAAGGGAGGTTGCGAGGCCTTGATCATCTCGGTAAGGGCCGATAAAAAGTAGTAATAACGAAGCGTTTTTTGAACTGGGACTCCATTAGCTCTTCACTCCCCATATTGTGCGATGAAGCGGGGGATGGATCGGTCGAATGTCCTTTCCACTTTCTTCAATTTCGCGCAAATTCCATCTCTCCATGGCTAGGCCCACCTTCAATGTGCACATCCAAACCCTCAATCGATCTTTTCCATTATAGCAGCGGCTAAAAGGGGAAACATGATCTCGTGATGTCCGATCAATGAATATCCCTTACCCCCTTTACGGGTGGGCCGATTCACTACGTTGACCGTTGGACGGTAATGCTGAAGGAAATCCATGTTGATCGTGGTGAAATGGTCTACTCGATGGCCCAGATTTCGGGCGAGGTTCAGGGCCTTAAGGAATATCTCTGGAAGGATGACCGCTGATCCAAGGTTGAGATAGACTCCGCCCTCCAATTTGGAGATGATAGATGAGAAGATCTTAAAATCTCGGTAGCTTCCCTCCCCAATGGCAGCTCCGTCCGTCGAGGGATGCATGTGGATTACGTCGGTTCCAATGGCTACGTGCACGGTTATGGGGATACCCACTCTCCAGCCGGCAACCATAATGCTCAAATTGGTATAGGGAAGGTTTTCATCGAGGAGTTTCCTGCCCAGGGATTCACCCAACCCCAAACCCCGCGGGACTCCCTCCCTGATGGCCCCATTGATGAACTCCGCGGTTTCCCGAGCCATTCCGAAGGTTCCTTGATCCAGCTCTTCGGCCACATCCTCCGAGGTTTGACCTGCCATAGCGACTTCGACATCGTGGATGATGCATGCCCCGTTCATTGCCACCGCCTTGAAAACTCCCCTTTCGATGAGGCTGCTGATGATGGGGCTGAGCCCGACCTTGATAGGGTGGGCCCCCATGGCCAAAACGGCCATCCTCTTTGCTTGAAAGGTATCAACTATGCTCTGAACGATATTGCGAAAATCTCTCCCTGCCAGTATATTTGGAATGGCCTCATAAAAATCCCCAAAGGTGCTTCCCTTGGCATAGGTCTTACTGAAATCATCGATCCCAACCGTGGATTTTCTCTCCTTTAAGGAGACGGTTTTAATCTTTCCCGGATCAATCTGGTCGAACCTCGATTTCATTTTATCTCCGTGAAGCCAGATTCAATAGGCCATCTTAAAGATTTGGGTCTCCACCATTTCGCAGAGAATATGCCCCACGGCCATGTGAACTTCTTGGATACATGGGGTACTGTTGGAGGGAACGATAAGGGAATGGTTGGCCACTTTGGCGAGGTCGCCTCCATCGTTTCCCGTTAATGCGACGGTTTCAATGCCCATCTCCTTAGCCACCTCGATGGCCCTGACGACGTTAGCTGAGTTTCCACTGGTGCTGATACCGATGGCGATGTCGCCTTCTTTCCCCAGGGCCACAATCTGCTTAGAGAAGACTTCCGAAAAGCTATAATCGTTGCCGATGCTGGTGAGGATGGAGGAATCCGTACTCAGGGCTATGGCGGGGAGGGGCGGACGCTCCATGAGGAAACGATTGACAAACTCTGCGGCGAGGTGTTGGGCCTCCGCTGCGCTACCTCCATTGCCGAAGAGCAGGATCTTATTCCCGTTTTCGAAGGCATCGGCGATCAGCTTGATGATGGCGATGAGTCGAGGAAGGTTTTCATGTAAAAACCGTTTCTTGATCTTATCGGTTTCCTCGAACCTCTTATAAATAATATCCTCCATGGGCTCTCATATTATACCCCCCCACGTTTCCTGTCAAGGGTTTAAGGGGCTGGAGTTTCCCGAATTTCTTGAGTTCCTTGGGTTTCTCGAATATCCTCAGTTCCTAGGGTTTATCTGGTTTGTTTGGTTTATTCGGTTTGTTCAGTTAACCTTTGGCTCCAATGTTAGCTCCGGGGAACCAGGGCGAGGACCTGGTCCAAGGTATCATTTCTCCAGCGGGTTACGCTCAGGGACAAAGGGGCACTCTCATGCTCCCTTCATGGCCGTGAGCATGTCGAACGGCAGATGGACTTTTTACGAAGCCGTCAATTCTAGGTTTACTCAATTCGAGATGCTGTTATGTTTCACTCGACATATCCTACTGTATTTGGTATTCTTAAATGGAAATATCACTGCTTTTTTTGTGACCAGCTCAACGAGCTTTAATATCGGATTTCCTTTCTCGGCTTCTTCTTTATCCCCTTTGATGTTTGTGGTAAATGTATGGATTATTGTGAACGCATCTCTTCAATTCTTAGGATGCAGGAAAACATGTTTAGGCCGCATTTAGAGCGGATATAGGTGAGGATTGGTTCACGTATGACTAAGGAAGAGAAGTATCAAGAGATCTTAGGACGTGTTCAAGAAAATCTAACCCCACTGAAAGGAAGCGAGATTGTCATAGGCATTCCCTTTTCTGATCAGGCGGAGACTCTGCCAAAAGTAATAGAGATCGCTAACGACGGCCTAAAGGAATTTTATCCTAGTAAGAACGTAGCCTTTGTCCTGGTAGGTGCCTACCAAGGAAGGAGGATGCTCGGAAGAATACGAGAAATCCTCAAGGAGCAAAAAAGAGAAGGCTACTGTTTTACCCTAGATAGAGAAGTAGATGGAAAAGGGTGGACAATTAGGGCCTTGATGGAGGTCAGCGAATACCTAAATTCGGATTTGATTTTATTAGAGCCGGATTTCGTCCAAAAAGGGAAACAAGGTCTTCAGCCCGGCTGGATATACTCAATTTACAGGCCAATTGAATTGGGCAATGACTTTGTTCTCCCTGTGTTCAATAGACCTCCGGAGGGCAAGAGAATAACTGATCACTTAGTTATCCCACTCTTAGTTTCTCTCTACGGTTACAGATTGAGAGAACCGATGGGAGGAGTCTATGGAATAAGCAGGAGAGCCTTTCAAAAATTCTTAAGAGACAAGAATCTTTTTGCCGAGACAGATGTGGGAAATTATGGAATTGATATCTTCTTAACCATTACTGCAATAACAAATGATTTGGAGATTTGCCAGGCGAATTTGGGAACGAGGCTCAAACACCACGCTCCAGGG
>CBDUXJ010000004.1:0-25295 GCA_965371165.1 uncultured Syntrophobacterales bacterium
TGCAGCGCAACGCAGCCCTTCGGCTTTGCTCAGGGCCGTGAGCATGTCGAACGGCCCTTCGGCTTTACTCAGGGCCATGAGCCTGTCGAATGGCAGATGGACTTTTTGCGAAGCCGTCAAATCTATCAAAAGGAGGAGCGTATGGACTTCATCGGCTATGCCATTCCATTCGCAGGGGCTGCCATCTCCATTTTCCTTGCAGGCTTTGGTTCGAGCATCGGTATCAGCATTGCTGGACAAGCCGCAAATGGGGTGTTAACGGAAGATCCCGATAAATTTCCCTCCCTTCTAATCCTGGTAGTATTACCGGGAACCCAGGGGATATATGGTTTATTGGGTGGATTCCTCATCATGTTTAAATTGGGATTGCTCGGGGGGGCCCCTGTAAGCTTGAACCTAATACAAAGCTGGCAAATCTTTTTCGCCGCTCTCCCCGTGGGATTTGCGGGATGGATTTCAGGCGCCTATCAGGGGAGGGTCTGTGCCGCAGGAGTGGCGATGGCAGCCAGGAGACCCGAAACCCTGATGAAGGGGGTTATCTTTGGGGCTATGGTGGAAACCTACGCCATATTTGGCCTGATCACTACTATCCTGCTCCTTTGGAGCATCAAGGTATAGCTTTCCCCTGGATTGATCACACCCTTTGGATACTAAGACACTCTTACCCTCTTTTAAGCGGAGTGTGGCATGTCCCTCGATGCCATTGTCGACAAGATATTAAAGGACACCCGGGAGCAGGCCTCCCGGATCGAAGGGGAAAGTAGGGCCAAGATTCAATCCATTCAATCCGAATGCGAGGAGACGGTCCGGGCCCTCCAGGAAACCTCAAGCAAAAGAGCTGAAAGACTGGCAGAGGACCAAAGAAAAAGGTTGCTCTCAATGGCGGAGCTGGAGATCCGAAAAGATGTCCTCGCGGTAAAACAGGAGATGATAGAGAAGGCCTTTGAAAAATCCATCTCCGAGCTTCTGGAGGGAGATGAGGAGAGGTACTCGGCGCTGTTGAAAA
Organism: uncultured Syntrophobacterales bacterium; assembly: GCA_965371165.1. Lineage (GTDB taxonomy): Bacteria > Desulfobacterota > BSN033 > WVXP01. The sequence goes on from CBDUXJ010000004.1 coordinate 1,007, forward strand.
AGCTCATCCTCGATGCCGACCCGGAAGGCGATGAGGAACTGATCTTAAACCAGAAGGATCGGAAGAGGATAGGCGATGGTTTTATCCGGGAAATAAACGACATACTCCTCAAGGCCCACAAGAAGGGGGAATTGAGGCTTTCACGGGAAAGTCGGCCCATCAGGGGTGGGGTCATCCTGCGTAAGGGTCGCAAAGAGGTTAACTGTAGCGTCGAATCGATCATCTATTCAAAGCGGAATGCGCTCGAGGCATCAGTGGCCAGGATCCTCTTTCCCGATGAGAAGAAGGGAAAATAACGTACCATGGGAGCTCAATGGGAATACGGAGATGATGTTGGGTATGCTTATGCTGTGGGACGAATCCGCGCCTTGGAGACGAGGTTACTTACCAGGGAAAGGGTCAATAGGATGGCAGAGGCGGACAACATCGATGAGTTCTTGAGGCTTTTGGGTGAAACCCAATACGCTGAGTTCCTGTCCAAAGTAAGTTCACCTTGGGAGTATGAAACAATCCTAGGAGAGGAAATGGAAGGGGTCGTGAAGCTGATGGGTGATCTGTCGAGGGACCCGGCGTTGACCGATATTTTTCGGCTTCGTTATGATTTCCATAATTTGAAGGTTGCCCTCAAGGAGAACTATGGTGGTGAACCTATGGATTCGGCTTACATCACCTTGGGAACAATACCCGTGGAACGGGTGAGGGAATCGGTTCGGGAGAAGGAAGGAGCTGTGGTGCTTCCGTCCCACCTCAGGGCAGCCCTTGCATCGGTGACGGGGGTTTTCCCCGAGACCCCGGATCCTAAATGGATCGATATTATAGTTGACCGAGAGATGTTCCGAACCTTCGTGAGTATCGTGAAGAGGGAAGGATGTCTATCCCTGTATGGACTCCTGCAGGGGGAAATCGATCTAATCAACATCCTCTCCCTTTTCAGAATCCGATGGGCAAATGGAGAGAAGAGCTTCTTCCAAGAGGCCTTGCTGGAGGACGGAACCATATCAACGGATTTTATGTCGAGCCTGTTCGGGGAAAACCTTGATGCCATTCCTGCTCGATTGTCCCATACCCCTTATGTCCTGATGGTGACCGAGGGTTTAGCGCATCTCCAAACCCAGGAATCCTTCCTGCTATTCGAGAAAATGAGAGAGGCATTCCTTTTCAATTATATAAGGCGGGCCGATTTGATCGCCTTTGGCATCGAGCCCCTTATTGCCTATTTCTATAAGAAGGAGAGTGAAATCCGTACCATTAGGACCATTTTCGTAGGGCTGTTGAACAATGTCCCGGCGGAGACCTTAGAGGAGAGAATTTCCGGTGGCTTCTTCTAATATCGCAGTGTTGGGGGATAAGGATTCCATACTCTGCTTTCGTGCTATTGGGGTTTCGGTCTATCCAGTGGCCAATTCGGAGGAAGCCAAGCCTATCCTCAGGCGTCTTTGCAGGGAGAATTATGCGGTAATCTTTGTCACTGAACCCATCGCTAGGGAAATCCTCCCCTTCATCGATGATCTCGCTAAGGGAGCCCTTTCCAGCATCGTGTTGATACCGAACAATCAGGGATCTCTTGGCTTGGGGATGGAGAATATCAAAAGGACCGTGGTCAGGGCGATCGGCGCGGATATCTTTGCGGAAAGTCAGGAGAAGTAAATGAGAAAAGGTGTGATCGTCAAGGTAGCAGGTCCCCTCGTTGTCGCCGACCAAATGCAGGACGCCAGGATGTTCGATATGGTCCGGGTGAGCGAGAAAGGCCTCATTGGGGAAATTATTGAAATCCATGGCCAGAGGGCATTCATCCAGGTCTATGAGGATACACTGGGAATCGGGCCAGGGGAACCAGTGGAATCTACGGGCCTCCCCTTGAGCGTTGAGTTGGCCCCAGGGCTCATCGAATCGATCTACGATGGTATCCAACGTCCCCTGGACATCATCTATGAACGGGCGGGTGATTACATCACTCGTGGAATTACCGTGCCTCCCATCGATAGAGGGAGGAAGTGGAATTTTAAGCCGCAGAAGAAGGTGGGAGATCGGGTCGAAGGAGGTGACATCATCGGTTCCGTACAGGAAACCGTTGTGGTTGAGCATCGCATTATGGTCCCCATATCCATCAAGGGAACCATCAGGGAAATCCGGGAAGGGGAGTTTACCGTTGAGGAGATCATTTGCCGGGTGGAAACCCCCGATGGAATGAAGGATATATCAATGCTTCAGAAATGGCCCGTCAGAAAACCCCGCCCTTATAAAAAGAAACTGCCCCCTGAAGAACCCCTCGTAACAGGGCAGAGGGTCATCGATATCTTCTTCCCCGTGGCGAAAGGGGGAACGGCTTGTGTGCCTGGCCCATTCGGAAGTGGGAAGACGGTGATTCAACACCAACTGGCAAAATGGGCCGATGCGGAGATCATCGTCTACGTGGGATGTGGGGAAAGGGGTAATGAGATGACCGATGTGCTCATCGAGCTCCCTCAATTGAAGGACCCCAAGACCGGGGAGCCGCTGATGCGACGGACGGTTCTCATCGCCAATACCTCAAATATGCCCGTGGCCGCCAGAGAGGCTTCCGTCTACACGGGGATCACATTGGCCGAATACTTCCGGGATATGGGATACAGCGTAGCTCTGCAGGCCGATTCGACTTCCAGATGGGCTGAGGCCATGAGGGAGATATCGGGCCGTTTGGAGGAGATGCCCGGCGAGGAGGGTTACCCCGCCTACCTAGGAACTCGAATTGCGGAATTCTACGAGCGATCGGGAAAGGTGATCTGCATGGGAAGTGATAATCGGGTAGGGGCTTTGACGACCATTGGATCCATCTCTCCCCCCGGAGGGGATCTCTCCGATCCCGTGGTCCAGAGCACCTTGCGGGTGGTCAAGGTCTTCTGGAGCCTGGAGGACAAGCTTGCCTTTCAAAGACACTTCCCAGCCATCAGTTGGTTGAACAGTTACTCCCTTTATCACGATAACCTCGAAGAGCACATGAAGAAACATGTAACTGAAGAATTTCCGGAGCAACGTAAGGATGCGATGAGGCTGCTGCAGCAGGAGGCTGAATTGCTGGAAATCGCGAGATTGGTGGGAATGGACGCCCTTTCCATCTCCGATCGATTGGTCTTGGAGACGACCAAATCCATCCGTGAGGACTTATTACATCAGAACGCATTCCATGAAATCGATACCTATACCTCATCTGAAAAGAATTCCCTGCTCTTGAACCTTATACTCCAACTCCACTATCTCTGCGAGAGGATGCTTGAAAAGGAGATCCCCTTTCACAAGATCCAAGGGCTGAGGGTACGGGAGGAGATTGCCCGGGCCAAGTACATTCCCGAGGATCAACTTGACCAACTTAGAGAGATCGAGGCACATATCCGCTCTGAGGCAGAGGAGGTTTTGCGGGAGGAAGGAGAATCGAATGCTTAAGGAATACCTGACGATCAGGGATATCTCAGGCCCACTTTTGCTGGTGGAGGAGGTTGAAGGGGTCAAATATGAGGAGTTAGTAGAGGTGGAATTGCCGGACGGGGATAAACGGATGGGAAAAGTCCTGGAGGTGAATGAAGATAAGGCCCTAATCCAACTCTTCGAGGGCACCACTGGCGTGGATGTTACCAAATGCAGGGTGAAATTTCTCGCCCGGGGTATCGAGATCGGCCTATCCATGGAGGTTTTGGGTCGGGTTTTCGATGGGTTGGGCAGGCCCATTGACGGCGGGCCAAAAATCTTGGCCGAGAAGAGCCACGACATCAACGGCAATCCCATCAACCCCTTCGCCAGAGATTATCCTGAAGAATTCATACAGACGGGGATTTCGGCGATCGATGGCCTCAACACCTTGGTTCGAGGTCAGAAACTGCCCATCTTTTCGGGTTCGGGACTTCCCCACAATCAGTTGGCGGCCCAGGTCGCTCGTCAGGCTAGGATTCTCGGCACGGAGGAGAAATTCGCCATTGTCTTCGGTGCTATGGGGATTACCCATGAGGAGGCCGACTATTTCGCCAGCGATTTCAGAGAGACGGGGGCCATCGATCGATCCGTCCTTTTCCTCAACCTTGCCAATAACCCGGCCTTGGAAAGAATCGCCACCCCCAGGATGGCCTTAACCACGGCGGAATTTCTGGCCTTCGAGAAGGATATGCACGTACTGGTCATCCTTACGGATATGACCAATTATTGCGAAGCCCTCCGGGAAATCTCGGCGGCCCGAAAGGAAATCCCCGGCAGAAGGGGATATCCCGGCTATCTGTATACCGATCTCTCAACCATCTATGAAAGGGCCGGGAGGATTAAGGGGAAGAATGGATCTATCACCCAAATACCCATCCTCTCCATGCCGGAGGATGACAAAACCCACCCCATTCCCGACCTGACCGGTTACATTACCGAGGGGCAGATCATCCTGAGCAGGGCCTTGCATCGCAAAAATATCTCCCCTCCCATAGATGTCCTCCCCTCCCTTTCCCGGCTCAAGGATAAGGGGATCGGACGGGGCAAGACCCGGGAGGATCACTCGGATGTCTTCAATCAGCTCTTTGCGGCTTACGCCAGGGGAAAGGAGGCTCAGGAGTTATCCGTTATATTGGGGGAAGCGGCCCTCGGCGAAATTGACAAGATGTATTACGATTTCGCCGATACGTTCGAGCGGCAGTACGTATCCCAGGGTGAATATGAGAACCGATTAATTGAGGAGACGCTGGACCTCGGTTGGAGACTCCTGTCGGTATTCCCCACCTCAGAGCTGAAGAGGATCAGAGGGGAATGGGTCGATAAATATCTGACCCGTTTCAAGAAGGAAGAACCCAAAAAGCTGGCCAAAGTGGCGTGATAGAGAATAATCTTCAATGCAAAACCGAAAATGAGACTCAAATAAGGGGGTGAGGATAGAAGTGCGACTTGAGGTTAATCCCACCCGGATGGAGCTTCTGAGGTTAAAGAAGCGTCTGGTCATGGCCAGACGCGGCTACAAGCTCCTGAAGGATAAACAGGACGAGTTGATGAGGCAGTTTATGGACCTGATCAAAGACATCAGGGAAATTCGTACAGCCGTGGAAAAGGCCTTGGAACAGGCCTTTCGACGATTTCTCTTCGTCTCATCCGCCATGTCCAAACCATATCTGGAGGAGGCCGTGGGTTTTCCCAGCAAGACCATCGCCCTGAATGTTTCGAGGCGAACCGTGATGAATGTCGCAGTTCCCGAGATGCAGCCCACGGTGGAGGGGGAGATTAGGTGCTACGGTTTTGCCACAACATCGAGCGAGTTGGACAGCTCGCTCCATTCCCTCGATCAGGTGGTAGGGGAGATGATTGTCCTGGCTCAGAAGGAGAAATGGATGCAGCTTTTGGGTGAGGAGATCGTGCGGACCCGGCGAAGGGTTAACGCATTGGAGTACATATTGATTCCCAACTTGGAGGAGACCATCAAATACATCACCATGAAGCTGAGCGAACTGGAACGATCAAACCTCTCCCGGTTGATGAGGGTAAAAGAGATCGTGAGGGCCCATTAACATGGTGGGAAAACTCAAGGTAAAACCCTTGACAAATCCCCTTCCAGTATGTTAATTAATTCACAAGTTTAATGCCCCTGTCGAAGGAAGAAAAGAAGAGGCTATTCGAAGACTTACGGCTGTATGGAAGCCTCGGGATCGAAATGGCCGCAGCAGTCCTCATCGGTACCCTGACGGGGTACTGGGCTGATAAATGGCTGGGCACGCAGCCGTGGATGCTCATCATCGGATTCATGTTCGGGGCAGCGGCAGGTTTCCGAAATCTCTTTAGGTTCATAGCAAGGGAGGATGACGATAAGGGAAAGGGCAGATGAACCCATGTATCCTCGGGGCAGTAATCGGCGCTCTGCTTGCCCTCGCTAATTTCTGTGCCTCGATCGCTATCTCATCGAAGGCCATCAGGTCATCCAAAATTATCTCTATCGCCGTCGTCGTGGGGACTTTTTTTGCGCGGCTTATGCTGCTCTTCCTGGCATTCTATTTTTTGGCTCAAGTTGAAATAATCCATTTACCATCGGCGCTCGTGGCCTTTACCCTCTGTTTTACAGCCCTTATCTTCTGGGAGATGAGAATCTATTATCGAAAAGCCCGGTTTCCCGATAGACAGAATCTCCCGGGGATTCGGGCAAGATGAGAAGAATGGTGACTCAATGGACCTGTTGCATCACTTCGAGCTTCACCCCATAGTGGAAATCCATATCCTGGGTATCGACCTCTCCATCACCAAGGCAGTTGTCATGATATGGGTTGCCTGCCTTCTGACTTTTCTCTTTCTCACTTTAGGGGGGCGAAGGACAAAGCTCGTTCCATCGGGTCTCCAAAACCTCGTAGAGGCCATAATTGACTTTCTTCGTACCAACCTCGTCCTCCAAACTATAGGAGAAGAAGGACTGGCATGGTTTCCCTTCATCGCAACCCTTTTCTTCTTCATCCTCTTCTGTAACCTCCTGGGTCTCATTCCAGGGGCTTTCACGGCCACATCCAATATCAACGTGACTGCCACATTAGCCGTAATCGTCTTCCTCTGTACCCAAGGGGCAGGGGTGACCAAACACGGCCTTCTCGGGTATCTGAAGAAGTTCGTGCCCAAGGGAATCCCCATTTTTGTCATTCCCATCATGGTTCCCATTGAGATCATTAGCCAATTTGCAAAGCCATTTTCACTGGCCGTCCGTCTCTTCGCCAATATGTTTGCCGGCCATACGGTAATCCTAGTCTTTCTCTTCATGATCATCATGTTCAAGAGTTGGGTCATCGCCGCTGTTCCCCTCATCGGAGTAGTGGTTATGAGCGCCTTCGAGATTTTCATAGGCTTTGTTCAGGCCTATATCTTCTCGATCTTGGCGGCAATGTACATCGCGGAAGCGGTACAAGAAGCCCATTAACTTCTCAAAAGGAGGAATATTTGAATGGAAGCGACAGCTTTAGCTTACTTGGCTGCAGGTTTGGGCATTGGGATGGCAGCATTTGGAACCGGCATCGGCATGGGGTTTATGGTTGGGAAAACGGTGGAGGGAATAGCACGGCAACCCGAGGCTTCGGGGCTCCTCAGGACGACCATGATCATCGGTATAGCCTTCATCGAAGCCTTGGCCCTCTATGCCTTGGTCATTAGCTTCCTACTTACTTTCAAATAGTGAAAGAGCTAACGTCGCAAGAGAATCAAATCAGTGTAAGGGAGGTTACCCATGTTTCAACCTGAACCGGGCCTCATAATATGGACCTTTATCTCCTTCACCATTCTCCTCATCCTTCTCTGGAAAGTCGCTTACAAACCGATTACCAAGGCCCTGAGGAACCGGGAGGACTCCATCCGCGATTCCCTCGAAGAGGCCAAGAAGACCCGGGAATCGGCGGAAGCCCTCTTGGAGGATTATAAGAAGCAGTTAGCCCAGGCAAGGGAAGAGGCGCAGAAGATCCTCGCCGAGGGCAAGATGATGGGCGAGAATATAAAGAAGGAAATCATCCAAAAGGCCCACGAGGAATCCAATCAGATCGTTAAAAGGGCTCAGGAGGAGATAGAGTTTCAGAAGGAGAAGGCCCTCATGGAACTGAAGGAGAAGATCGCAGACCTCAGCATCATGGCCGCCTCGAAGGTCATCGAAAAGGCCCTCGACAAGAAGGACCATGAGCAGCTCTTGGACGAGTATATTTCTAAGGTGGGTGAGAAATATGCGAGCTAATTCAGTTGTGAAGGGTTATGCCGAGGCCCTCTTTCAAGTCGCAAAATCGGAAGACCTCATCGAGGTCGTCGAGGATGAGCTGTACAGGCTGAAGGAGGTGCTTCAGGGGAACTCCGAGCTGAGGGAATTCTTGAGCAACCTCCGGATAGCCCCGGAGGGAAAGAAGAAGGCCGTGATGGAGATTTTTGGAAAGGGGGTATCACCAGTCACCCTGAATCATCTCAATTTGGTCATCGACCAGGGAAGACAGAGGAAGCTCGTGCCCATCATCGAGGAATTTTTCGCAATAGCCGCCGCGGCTCGGGAGAAAGTGACGGCCGAGGTCATTACCTCTATTCCCCTCTCGGAAAAGATAGCGGAGAAGTTACGCCGAGCACTGACCAAGGCGACCAAAAAACAGGTTTTTCTCAAGCCGCGAGTTGACCCGTCCATACTGGGCGGGGCAATAGTCCGAGTGGGGAATAAAATCATCGATGGCAGCCTGCGTCACCAACTGGAGCAGATGCGTCGAGCCATGGTTAAAATCATCTAATCCAGGGGGAAAAAGGTGGAAATCAAAATCGAACCCGAGGAAATCTCATCCATACTAAAGAAACAGATCGAGACGTATCAGATCACCGTGGACATGGAGGAGGTTGGGGAAGTCATCGAGGCGGGAGACGGGATCGCCCGGATCAAGGGACTTCCCAATGTCATGGCGGCGGAGATGCTGGAGTTTCCAAACAACATCTTCGGCATGGCCCTCAATTTGGAGGAGGATAATATCGGGGCCATGATCCTGGGGGATTTCGCTGAGATCGAACAAGGTGACTCCGTCAAACGGACGGGGAGGGTCCTCTCGGTACCCGTGGGAGATCCCCTCATCGGAAGGGTGGTTAACGCCGTTGGACAGCCCGTCGATGGAAAAGGGCCCATCTCAGTGGAAAAATATCGGCTGATAGAGGGAACGGCTCCTAACGTTGTCCAGAGACAACCGGTGAAGGAACCGCTGCAGACCGGCCTCAAATGCATCGATTCCATGATCCCCATTGGCAGGGGTCAAAGGGAGCTCATCATTGGGGACCGGCAGACGGGGAAGACCGCCATCGCCGTGGATATGATCCTCAATCAACGGGATACCGATGTATTCTGTATTTACATTGCCATCGGTCAAAAGCAGTCAACCGTCGCATCGGTGGTCGATACCCTCGAGAAATACGGGGCCATGGAGTATACCACGGTAGTAATTGCGACGGCCAGCGACCCAGCCCCCATGCAGTATGTCGCCCCCTACGCGGGTTGTGCCATTGGGGAGGAGATCCGTGATTCCGGGCGTCATGCGGTCGTCATATACGACGACCTGTGGAAGCACGCAGTGGCATACCGGCAGGTCTCGCTGCTGCTGCGGCGTCCACCAGGAAGGGAGGCCTTTCCCGGGGATATCTTCAACCTCCACTCGCGCCTCCTGGAAAGGGCGGCAAAACTCAACGACGAGCTGGGAGGAGGATCTCTCACGGCCCTTCCCATCGTAGAGACCCAGGCGGGCGACTACTCCGCATACATCCCTACTAACGTCATCTCCATCACGGACGGGCAGATCTATCTGGAGAGCGACCTCTTCTACTCGGGGGTGAGGCCTGCTGTCCACGTGGGCCTTTCCGTTTCCCGTGTCGGCGGCAACGCCCAGATTAAGGCCATGAAATCCGTCGCCGGCATGCTGCGGTTGGAACTCGCCCAGTATCGGGAGCTCGCGGCCTTTGCTAAATTCGGGTCGGAACTCGATAAGGCTACCCAGGCCCAGCTAACCCGGGGCGAGAGGCTGGTGGAAATCCTCAAGCAGCCCCAATATGAGCCGATGCCCGTTGAGAACCAGATCATGATTATCTACGTCGGGGAGAGTGGTTATTTAGACGACCTTCCAATCCATCGAGTTAAGGATTTCGAGTCCGGGTTCTACCAGTACATTGGGGAGAAGTATCCCCAAGTTCCTCGAGATCTTCGAGAGAAGAAGGAATTGACCGAGAAACTGAAAAAGATGCTCGATCAGGCCACTGAGGAATTCAAGAGGAACTTCTTGACATAGGGCAGGTACCATGTTGGGGATGAGGGAGATACGCCGGAGGATCCGCAGCGTCAATAGCATCCAACAGATCACCCGGGCGATGCAAATGGTCGCGGTATCCCGTTTAAAAAGGGCCGAGGAGCGCCTTCACGCGGCGAGGCCTTATGCGGAAAAGATCCAGGAATTGATGGAATCCCTGGCTCCTTCCCTCCCTCAGATCGAGCACCCGCTTCTCGCAAAGAGGGAACCTCGCCGGATTGCCCTTGTCCTCATCACTTCGGACAAGGGCTTGTGCGGGGCCTTCAACGCCAACATCATCCATTATGCCCACCGGTTTATTGAGGAAAGTTCGGGTAAGGAGATAAAGCTCTTCTTGGTCGGGAAGAAGGGATACGATTTCTTCAACAGAAGATCCTATCCCATCGAGTATTACCTCCCCCAAGTCTCCCGGGACATCTCCCCTCAGGAGGTGAAGGAGATCAGCAATAGCTTCGTGCAGGGCTTTGAAAAGGGTCTTCACGATGAGGTCTACCTCTTTTATACCCAATTTAGAACTGCCATGAATACCGTTCCTACCCAGAAGAAACTGCTCCCCATCGAAAGTCCAGGGCCGGAATCCGAACAAGGAGCTTCGGAGCCGATCTACGAACCCTCTGCTGAGGAGATCATGAACGAACTATTGCCCAGGTATATCCGGGCTCACGTATACAAGGGATTGGTCGAGTCCTCTGCCAGCGAACACGGATCCCGGATGGTCTCCATGAAGAATGCCACCGACAATGCCGAGGAAATGATTAAGACCCTGACTCTATCGTACAACAAGGCCAGACAGGCCTCCATAACCAAGGAAATCATTGAGGTTACCACGGCCTCTGAGGCACTAAAATACGCCAGGGAAAGTTGACTTTAACTTAGTGAGGAGGACGATAAATTGAGGATTGGAAAAGTCCTAAGGGTAATCGGCCCCGTCGTCGATATTGAGTTCTTTACGGAGGAACTCCCCCCCATCTACAACGCCATCCGGATTAAGGAGGGCGAGATCGACCTTATCATCGAGGTGGCCCAACATTTGGGAGAGAATGTGGTCCGTTGTGTTGCAACCTCCTCCACTGATGGGTTGGTACGGGGGATGGATGCGGTCGACACCGAGGGTCCCATCAGCATGCCAGTGGGCCACGAGACCTTGGGGCGCCTCTTCAACCTCCTTGGGGATCCCATCGATGAGTTAGGGCCGGTCAACGAGAAGAAACGCTATCCCATCCATCGCCCACCACCAACTTTTGAGGAGCAGGTCCCCGCATCTACGGTTTTCGAGACCGGCCTCAAGGTCATCGACCTCCTCGAACCCTATGCAAAGGGGGGGAAAGTAGGATTATTCGGCGGGGCTGGCGTCGGTAAGACCGTCCTCATCATGGAGCTGATCCGCAATATCGCCACCGAACACGGGGGTTTTTCGGTCTTTGGGGGGGTTGGCGAACGGACCCGGGAAGGCAATGACCTCTGGTTGGAGATGAAGGCATCCGGAGTCTTGGACAAGACCGTCCTCGTCTTCGGGCAGATGAACGAACCCCCGGGAGCCCGCCTCAGGGTCGGCCTTTCGGCCCTTACTCAAGCGGAATACTTTCGAGATGAAGAGGGCCAAGATGTGTTGCTCTTCATAGACAACATATTCCGGTTCGTACAGGCGGGTTCCGAGGTATCGGCGCTTTTGGGACGAATGCCCTCGGCGGTTGGATACCAACCAACCCTCGCTACGGAGATGGGGGAGCTCCAGGAAAGAATCACTTCCACCAAGCGAGGGTCCATTACCTCGGTTCAAGCCATCTATGTTCCCGCGGATGATTTGACGGATCCGGCTCCGGCTACCACCTTCTCCCACCTGGACGCCACGACCGTCTTATCCAGGCAGCTGGCGGAGCTCGGAATTTACCCCGCGGTGGACCCCCTGGACTCAACCTCGCGAATCCTGGATCCCAGAATTGTGGGGGAAGAACATTATGGCGTGGCCCGGGAGGTTCAACGAATCCTCCAGAGGTATAAGGAGCTTCAGGATATCATCGCCATCTTGGGGATGGAAGAACTCTCCGAGGAGGATAAGCTGAGCGTCACCAGGGCCCGAAAGATTCAAAGGTTCCTCTCCCAGCCATTTTTCGTTGCTGAGCAGTTTACGGGAGCGTCTGGCCGATACGTTACCTTATCGGAGACCATTCGGGGCTTCAAGGAGATCGTCGGGGGACAACACGATGACCTGCCGGAACAAGCCTTCTATATGGTGGGGGGAATCGATGAGGCCGTCGAAAGGGGCAAGAAGTTGAGGGAGGCAGCATAGGTGGACGAACCCCAATTTAGCCTGGAAGTCGTGACCCTGAAGAAGCTCGTCTTGAGCGGAATGGTTGAAGGCGTCACGGCCCCCGGCAGTGTTGGATATTTCGGGATCCTCAAAGGCCATACTCCCTTTGTCAGTGGCCTGCAACCGGGAATTTTCACCGTAACCTTGCCCAGGGGGGAAAGAGAGACGATGGCCATCAGCGGGGGGTTTCTTTTGACCGATGGGGAAAAGGTCATCGTCTTGGCCGACTCCGCCGAGACCCCGGATGAGATCGATCTCGAACGCGCGAGGGCTTCCCGGGACCGGGCACAGAGGAGGATAAGTGAAGGTCCCCCCGATCTTGATGTTGCAAGGGCGAAGACCTCCCTGGCGCGGGCCCTGGCGCGGCTCAAGGCTGCTGGGGCATCCTGAGACGCCCATGCACCTGCCCATCCCTGGCTCTTTTCGCCCACCTCAATTTCTCCACTAACTCGTAGGATCCACCCCTCAGTCCGTCTAAGGGGACATTTGGCTTGATCTCCCTACCGTGAAAATCCGATCCCGCCGTCATCAAGAGGCCGAATCGATCACAAACCCCCTTGAAGTAATCCTCATCTTCGGTCCCATGATAGCTGGAATAGACCTCAATGCCCTCCAGCCCGACCCCGATCAACTCTAACAGCCTCTCATCCTTCACTTGGGCGGGATGTGCCAATATGGGTATCCCCCCAAGCGACCGCACAAACTGGATTGCCTCAGGGGTGGAGATGAATCGAATGGGAATGGAAGCCGGTCTCCCCCCTGCCAGATAGTCCAGGTAGAAGTTCAAATAGGGGGAATCGGATCGCTCCCCATCGATGTATGCCCTCAATCGGGGATCCCTCCGGTTTTCCTCCCTCGCCAGGAGTGCATTGAGGTAGGAGACCCCCGTCGGCTCCCTCCCGATGGATAACCGCTCTACATCACCCACGGATAGGGTAAAATCCAACTCCCTCAATCGCTTCACCCGTTGCCGGATCTGCCTTCTCTTATTCACCCCCAGCCCCTCCAACCATCGCAAGAGCCTTTCGTCCCGATGATCGATAAAGTACCCCAGTAGGTGAAAATCGTACCCCTCGTAGTGGGTGTTGATCTCGATGCAGGGAATGAATTCGATTCCGAACTCCCGGGAGATCCTCAACCCCTCTCCCAGGCTTGCCACGGAATTGTGGTCCGCAAAGGCGATGGCTTCGAGCTTGAGCCCCTTCGACATTTCAAATATCTCCTCGGGCCCGTGCTGCCCATCGGAACTAGCCGTAGTATGGATGTGGAGATCGATCATGATCTCATAACCTCGAGGCCGGCCTGCTTGACCTTCAATTTCTTCGTTCCCACCGAGGGGAAGTAGACCCATACCTTGAGGTCCTCTCCGCGGCCCTCCCGCGACTTAACCACTCCGGGGCCGAACTTTGGGTGCCTCACCCATGCCCCCGGCTCCAGGTCTCCCCCATGGCTTTCCCCTAATTCAGCCGACACCTCCCCGATCTGGCTATCGGAGTAGTCGAGATAACGAGTTCCGTCCATCCCCTTGTCCCCTTGAAAGGTCATCGCCCCATCCCCCGCCCTTCGGGTCAGGAGATCCTGGGGAATCTCCTCGATGAAGCGGGAGGGATAATTGTACCGCTCTGAACCGAACACCCTTCTCCGCTCCGCATTGGTGAGATAGAGCTTCTCCTTTGCCCGGGTCATCCCCACGTAACAGAGGCGCCTCTCCTCCTCCAGGTCCTCCGCCACTTCCCCCCTCCTGTGATGGGGAAAGAGCCCGTCCTCCATTCCCACGAGAAAAACGATGGGAAATTCCAATCCCTTCGCGCAGTGGAGGGTCATCAGGCTCACCCTGTTCGACTTATCATCGTAGTCATCGACATCGCTGATCAAGGAGACTCGATCCAGAAATCCGGCCAATGTCTTGTCCTCATTTGCAGGGTCCTGCTCGTATTGGGCCACCACGTTAACCAATTCCTCCACGTTCTCCTTCCGGGAAACGGCCTCCGCCGTCAACTCACGGTTCAACCAATCCAAATATCCCGTCCGCCCCAAAACCAGCAAGATGAGATCCTGAGGGCCAGTCGCCTTTGCGGCCTCCCGTAGGGACTCCATCAAATCGATGAATTCACCAACCCTGTTCCTCATGGCGTCCGAAATGCCTCCCCCGGCTTCCCTGAAGGCCCCATAGAGGGTTATTTCCCTTTCCTTTGCCCACCCTTCCATCCTCTGAAGGGTTTTCGGCCCAATACCCCTGGGGGGGCTTTGGATGATCCTCTTCAGGCTTATGTCATCCGCCGGGTTTGCGATGGCCCTCAGATAGGCGATGATGTCCTTCACCTCTTTCCTCTCGTAGAACCTCAAACCGGCGACCACAGTATAGGGGATTCGGACCTTGACCAGCTCCTCCTCAATGGCGCGGGACTGGGCGTTGGTCCGGTAAAAGGCGGCAAAATCACTGTATCTTCTTTCAGGGTGGTCGTGGATTTCTCGGACGATAAAGCCCGCCTCCTCCTGCTCATCCTTCCCCGTGAAATAGATGATGGGTTCTCCTTCGGTGTTCTCCGTCCACAATACCTTCTCCCTCCGCTCCCGGTTTCGCCGGACCACCTGCCAGGCCGCCTCCAGGATCCGCTTGGTTGAGCGATAATTCTGTTCCAATTTGATCACCGTCGTTCCGGGGAAATCCTTTTCGAAGTTGAGTATATTGGTGATCTCCGCCCCTCGCCACCGATAGATGGATTGGTCATCGTCCCCCACGACGCAGATATTCCCGTGTTTCCGTACCAGATCCTGAATGAAGCGATACTGAATGAAATTGGTATCCTGGAATTCATCCACCAAAACATAGAGCAGGCGATCTTGATAATGCTTGAGGATTTCGGGGAATTCCCTGAACAGTTTGACCACCAAGAGGAGAAGGTCGCCGAAATCCAGGGCGTTATTTCCCCTGAGCATTTCCTGGTAGGCCTCATAAACCAGGGCTACCCTTTTCTGCAGTACGTTGAATGGGGCCGGCGTAAATTCTTCTTGGGATATGCCGTGATTCTTCGCCCGGTCGATCTCCGCCCGGATTGCCTTGGGATGAAAGGCCAGCTGGTCGATCTCTAATTCCCTCATGCATACCTTGATGGCTTGTTCTTGATCCCCTCCATCGTAGATAACGAAATTGCGATTGAAGCCCAGGCGATCGACATATTTTCTCAGAATCCTGGTACATGCCGAATGAAAGGTGCTCATCCATACCCCCTGGCTCGTCCCCCCCAGGAGGCGATCCATCCTCTCCTTCATCTCTCCCGCCGCCTTGTTGGTGAATGTGACGCCCAGAATCCTCTCAGGGGCAATCCCCTTCTCCAGAATGAGATAGGCGATCCGGTAGGTCAGCACCCGGGTTTTTCCGCTGCCCGCCCCGGCGAAGATGAGCAGGGGCCCCTCGGTCTTTGTGACCGCTTCCCTTTGGACTGCATTGAGATCCTCCAGGAGTTTTAACCCCATCATCTCCTCTCTAAACCCCTCCGGAGAACCGCATTGTTGTATGCAACAATCACATCGGTCCTCTTGAGCATCCCTACCACCCTCTTCGGGTTGTCCTTATCGACCACGGGAAGCTGACCGATGCCCTTCATTATTCTACCGTAACGCTCTTGGCTAAATTTCTGGGTTGATCTACATCATTTCCCTTGAAATCCGCTATATAGTAAGCCAGAAGTTGGAGGGGAATGGTGAGGAGGACCGGGGTTAGGGCGGAAATGGTGGGGGGGATTGAAATGACATCCTCAACCTTGGAGGCAATCTCTTTATCGTCTTGAGAGGCCAGGGCGATGATCCTTCCCTCCCTGGCATGGACTTCCTCGATGTTGTTCATCACCTTCTCATAGGTATCATCCCTTGTAGCCAGGACGACCACGGGCATCTCCCGATCGATGAGGGCGATGGGACCATGTTTCATCTCCCCGGCGGGATAACCCTCGGCATGGATATAGGAGATCTCCTTCAATTTCAATGCCCCCTCCAAGGCTATGGGATAATTGCTACCCCTGCCGAGGTAAAGGAAATTCTTCGCATTGACATACTTCCTGGCTATCCTCTCTATCTCCTTATGTTCCCTCACGACTTCCTCCAACAGGTGGGGAAGCCTGACCACCTCACCGATGAATTCCTCCATGTGGGAATGGTCGATGTGTCCGGATCGTTTTCCAAGGAAGAGGCTTATCAGGTAAAGGGTGACCAATTGGGTTGAAAATGCCTTAGTAGAGGCCACCCCGATCTCGGGCCCGGCGTGAGTGAAGATGGTGTAATCCGACTCCCTTGAAAGGCTACTCTCAACGACGTTACAGATAGCCAGTGTGCGCGCACCCCTTTTCCTTCCCTCCCGCAGCGCAGCCAGGGTATCGGCCGTTTCCCCGGATTGGGAAATGGCCACAAGCAGGGTTTTCTCATCCACGAGGGGGTCTCTATATCGGAACTCGGAACCAATATCCACCTCAACGGGAATCCTGCAAAGGGATTCGATGAGATATCTTCCGACCAAGGCCGCGTGAAAGGAGGTGCCGCATGCCACGAGGGCGATCTTGTTGATTTTTTTCACCATCTTTCCATCGGAATCCAACCCCTCGAAGACGATCTCCGAGCGGTCCTCCGAGATCCTTCCCCTGATGGTATCCGTAATGGCCCTGGGCTGCTCCATAATCTCCTTGAGCATGAAATGCTTATATCCCCCCTTCTCCGCCATGAGGGGATTCCACATCACCCTTTTGGGCTCCCTCGCAACGCCCTTCCCTTCCAAATCAAGGACCTCTACTTCCCCGTCGGAAAGAACGGCCATCTCACCGTCTCCGAGAAAGATGAAATCCCGTGTATAGTTGAGTACGGCGGGAGTATCCGAGGCGACGAATAACTCCCCCTTTCCCAATCCGACGACGAGGGGGCTCTCGCTTCTCGCGGCGATGAGTTTATCGGGCTCCTTTTCGCAGAGAACCCCCAGGGCATAGGACCCCTTAATCTCCCCAAGGGCCCGCCTCACCCCTTCATCGAAGGGGAGACCTTCCCGGAGAAAATGGTCAATGAGGTGGGCGATGACCTCGGTGTCCGTCTCCGAAGTGAAGACACGGCCCCTTTCAACAAGTACCTTTTTGAGGGACAGGTAATTCTCGATGATCCCATTATGAACCACGGCGATGCTTCCCGCCTTATGGGGATGTGCATTATCATCCGAGGGCCTTCCATGGGTCGCCCATCGGGTATGCCCTATACCAAGTCCCCCCTCGAAGGACTCCCCGGCAATCGCCTCCTCTAAGATCGCCAGCTTTCCCCGTGCTCTCCGAACCTCTATATTCCCCTGATGAAACACCGCTATGCCCGCGGAATCATACCCCCTATATTCCAATCGCCTCAAGCCCTCCATCAAGACCTGAACCGTTTCCCTCGGCCCAAAGTACCCAACTATCCCGCACATTTCCCTTGGCCCCCTTAGTTGGAGAAGCCTATTTCCTCCTCGCCTTCCTCTGTTTCCAACCCCTGATATTTCTCTGTTTCGAGCGGCCGATGGCCAAAGCCCCGTCCGGGACGTCTTTCGTGATGGTCGATCCCGCCCCAACGGTTGAACCGCTCTTCAAGACCACGGGGGCAACGAGCTCGGTATTGCTGCCCACGAAGACATCATCCTCTATCAGGGTAGGGTACTTCTTTTCCCCATCGTAATTACAGGTTATGGTCCCCGCTCCGATATTCACATTTTTCCCCACTGTGGTATCCCCAAGGTAGGTCAGGTGGTTGGCCTTCGTTCCTTCGCCGATGATGGATTTCTTCACCTCAACGAAATTCCCGATTCGGGCATTCCTCTTGACCTCCGTCCCAGGCCTCAGACGAGCAAAGGGACCAATACTAGCACCTTCATCAATCGTGCTTTCGGTGATGACCGAAAAGGCCCTGATCACAACGTCACTGCCGATTCTCGATTCGGTGATCTTCGAATTCGGCTCGAGGATACACCTCTCCCCAATGATCGTCTCCCCTTGAAGATAACAATTGGGGTAGATCACCGTGTCCCGTCCCACCCGGACCGGTTTGTCGACGTACGTGGTTTTCGGATCTACAATGGTTACCCCGTCGAGCATCATCCCGGTCAGCAATTCATTGCGCAGAATTTCATCGGCTTTCGCCAAATCGACCCTCGTGTTAATGCCCATTACCTCCGCGGAATCCTCGCCCACGAAGGCGTTTACCTTTCGTTTTTGCCCATTGGCTACGGCGACGATATCCGTTAAATAGTACTCCCCCTGAACGTTGTCCTGCCTCACCTGTCTCAATGCCTCAAAGAGAAAGACGGAATCGACGCAGTATATCCCGGTATTAATCTCCTTGATGCTCATTTCGCGAGGAGAGGCATCCTTCTCCTCAACGATTCTTTGAACCCATCCCCCATCCACCCTCACAATTCGACCATAACCAGTGGGGTCCTCCAATACCGCTGTCATGACGGTAATGGTCGCATCACTGCTCTCATGAAAATCGATAAACCTCCTGAGGGTATCTGCTTTAAGGAGGGGAACATCCCCGTAGAGGATCAGGACCGTTCCCTTGAATCCCTTCACATGTTTCTCGACACAGAGCACGGCATGACCCGTTCCCAAGGGATCTCCCTGATCAACGAAGGTCAGCCGGTCATCGGTAAAGTGGGCTCGGATTCTTTCCCCTTGGTATCCAACAACCACGATGGTCTTTCCCGAGTTTATCCCGTTAAGGGAGAGGTCGATGGGATAGCTGACCATGGGAACACCCAATAGGGGATGGAGGACCTTAACGAGATCCGATTTCATCCGGGTTCCCTTACCAGCGGCCAGGATAATGGTAGCGAAATCATCCCTCCCCATTACTGCGGATTCCCTTCCTTGATCAGTATATTCTGTAATATTAAGCTATTATATCTCATTTCCCGCCCCGGTCAAGGTGAATTAACCCCTTCCGCCCCCTTGCTCGAGCCCTTTTCCTCTCTCCTTTTCGGGAAATTTCCTGATTTTTTGGGGAACACCATTGTTCCACTATTCCAGTATTTTCCATCATTCCAGTATTCCAGTATTCCAATATTCCGGCTGAACAAAGCCCCTGAGTTTCTATAATCAATAGGTTGCAAAAATAGTCCCTATAACACCCAGGAAACTCCAGTCTTTTCCGCTTGACAGGTGGAAGGCCTTTATATTATATAATGCTCTAATTCAATTGGTGCCGGGATAGCTCAGTCGGTAGAGCAGGGGACTGAAAATCCCCGTGTCGGTGGTTCAATTCCGCCTCCCGGCACCACTAAACCCTTATTATTCGGGCAGGGTCAGCAACGGCCCTGCTTTTTTTCTTGTGAATCTTGTACCATCTCTGCTATCATAGGGCTTAGAATTCCTCCCAGGGGCAAATAATGAGGCTCTAAAGACTGATATTACTGATAAATAGAAATTTCAGGAAAGGAGGATATAAGCTCATGATAAAAAAGATCCTTGTTCCAACAGACGGCTCGGACCATGCAAGAAAGGCTATTGAAATTGCCTCTGACATTGCCTTGAAATATGCTGCCACGATTTGCCTCCTCCATGTGGTTTCCCTGCCTTTGATATTCCATGAAGGGGTTTTCCCCGCTATGGAAGGGATGCTAAAGCTCCTGGAAGAGGACGGTAAGAAGATCATCGAGGAAGCCGAAAGGGAAACCAAGAAGTGCGGCGTGAAAGATGTCCAGTCGACCGTAGTTCAAGGAGATCCTGGGAACAGGATCATCGAATTTGCAAAGACGGAAGGCGTCGATATGATTGTCATAGGAAGTCGGGGGCTGACCAGAATGAAGAGCGTTCTTCTTGGGAGCGTTTCCCACAAAGTCTTCCATCTGGCTGATAACATCTATATAATGGTCATAAAATAGCCCTTTTCAAAGTTCCGCCTGAGGGCAAACATGAAAGCCTGGAGGCTAATTCTTGTCCCCTTTTTGATTTCACTGGTCCTATCCGTTCCCTTACATTCAAAGGAAAAATTCCTCTGGGCTATCAACGCAGAGGTCCGCGAATCCAAAAAACTCTATCGGGATGCCCAAGGTCTGGCAGGGACATCTAGACCATCAAGGCATTGGGGAGAAGGGTATCGGCATTCACCAAGAAAATGGCAGACAAGAAGGAAATAAGGCTGGAGTATGACCCAAACAATGCCTATATCAACCACAGAGATAAGTATGGGAGGTTCCTGGCCTATGTCTACCTACCAGACGGAACCTTTGCCAACGCTGAGATAATCAAGTAGGAGTATGGGTTCGCTTATACTCGGTTTCCGTTTAAATACATGGAGGATTTCAGGCGATATGAGAGGGAGGCGAGGGAGAATAAGAGGAATTGGTTACTAGAATCTGTAAGACTTATAGCTAAGAACTTTCGGAGGCAAAAATGACAGACATTAAAATACCCGGAATAACTGAAGGATTACCAGAATTAGAGCCAAGTGTAATTATAGTAATCTTAATAATCATTTTGATTTGGGCAATTCTTTGGTTCTTCGTCCCACTTTATGTGTTTGGAATTTGGCGTAGGATAAAAAAAATCGAGGGATTGATAAGGCAACAAGTAGAAGGTAGCCGTCCTGATAACTTCCATGCACGACGTGAGAAAAGGCCATTATCAAAAGCTGAAAAAAAACACGAGGGCAAACAAGAAATAGATGAGGAGACAAAGAAAATACTGGACGAAATGGGCTACCGAAAAAAGGATCGGGACGATACAGAAGATTAGAAGCGTAAATAATCAAAGTGGGATGGTAAACAAACAAAAGGTGATCGCTCCAAGGTGGCGAGGGTGAATAAGAGAGGGTTATGGGGAGAATTACTATTATAATCTTTCAAATGTAAGGAAACAAAAAGGGAGAGTGAGAAAATATGGGCAAGAAAGAAGCGTGGATCATCTTGATATTTATGGCCTTAGCCTTGGCGCAGTTGATATTTATGGTCTTGGTGTTAATGGAGTTGCGTTCCGTAGAGCCTGCATTTGCCCAAGATGATGAATTAAACCGTCAAACGCTCAGTGGCCTCCAGGGAGTCCAAGTAGTGATAGAATCCCTAAAACCCGAAATCAAAGGACACGGGTTGACCGCGGACCGGTTACGGGCGGACACGGAGCGAAAACTTGAGATGGCGGGAGTCAAGGTTCTATCTGAAACAGAAAATCAAATGACGCCTGGCAGGCCATACATATATGTACATTCTAATATCTCTAAGTACAGATACCTCCTCGGATACATCTACACTAATAGGGTTGAGCTTGTACAAGATGTTTTTCTGGTTCGAGCTCTTAATATTAAGACAGGGTCGGTTACTTGGTCAATCAGCACAACTGGTATCGCTCCCAACTTGGAAGACATCAGAACCTCAATGGAAAACTTGGTTGACTACTTTATTGAGGCCTATTTATCCGTCAATCCGAAAGAGAGGGAGTCTCACAAGGGCTAAAAAAGCAAGAATAGGGCCTGACCCTTAGAAAGTGGTTGTGATAAAAAGCTTTATGCCTCGGCAAACTAGATTAGATGGCCCTGGGATTCTTCACCATGTGATGATTCACGGAATTAACTAGCTCGGGGATAAAAGAAGAAGAACTTCGTAACGGGGGGAGGAGGAGGAGAGTTTACCGGGCCAGAGCAAGCGTATCGTATCATTTGAGTCATGAGTTGGGGATACCATCGGCAGAGATAGCGAGACATTTGGGGGTTTGCACTTCGGTCATTGGCAAGGCTATTCAGAAGCTGGAATCATAGAAGGAAAAGTAACAATTTTCAACGACGTCCCTCTTTTCCGGCGTGGAGAAAGACTTGCCCTGGATAACGGATATAGCCTGGAATGGTAAGGAAATGCATAAAAACATGATCGTCCCTCTTCTCTCTGGATAATCTGGAGGAAATCACTGAGATTTTTGAAAGGAAAAAATTACCCTCTGTCCTGGGCAGTGAACGGTTTATGGAGTGGATAAAGGATAGATTTTTTCCTCAAAAAAATCACGAAGAGGTCCCAGAGTCAAGAGTATTGGCTCCTGACAGGGAGAGGATCAAACGAGTCGTTTGTAAAACATATCATGTAAGTGAGGAGGATTTGCATAAATCGAAAAGGGGAGTATTTAATGAGCCAAGGAATGTAGCGATTTACCTCACCCGGCGATTGAGAGGTGACGGGTTGGATCAGATATGCCGGGAATTTCACATGAAGAGGTATAGTTCGGCAAGCAGTGCCATAGAAAGGGTGAGAGTCCAGGTATTAAAGGACCGACAACTTAAGAAACGTATTGAAAAATTGAGATTGATGCTGATCAAGAGTCAACCGTAGATTTGACCCCATTAGCCCCATCAGTTTAAAAAAGAGGAGATAAGCCATGGCGGAAGAAAAAAAGAAGTACAGGTTTTTGTTCATACAACCTTTTGAATTATCTACTGGCAGCAGGTTTGCGGACAAGTATCACACTGATGTCCTGCCAAAAGAGCAACGTCTAAGGATGAATTACATCAACATTGGGCATTTGCTGGAGGACGTTGAATGGGATTTTCACGGAGGTCCAACTGCCCCCTACGGGGATTGGGCGGTTGAAACCCGTGAGGAGTTTTGCTACGTGGCAGCAGCCCGTTTGCCGATTGTCCGTGAAGCCTGTGAGAGCGGCAAGTACAACGCCATCGTGCTGCTTGGCGGTGGAGAACCGGGTTTTTTGGAGTCCAGGGAGATCGCTCGAAAGTGTGGGATACCCGTAACGTCCTGTGCCTTTTCCCAGATGCACATTGCCTCCATGTTGGGCAACAAGTTCAGCATCATCGATTTTACCGAGGTGCATAACATGTTCTATTACGACCTTGTGGTCCGCCATCGTTTTGCCGACCGGTGCGCATCCATCAGGAACATCAACTACTACCACGCCAGGCCCGGACATGAGAATGAGAACATCATTGATGAGGAGCGAGAGAAGGCCCTGAGAGGTGAACCATCTGAGGCCGTGGAACGGGCTGTCAAGGAGGCTGTCGTTGCGATAGAGGAGGACGGCGCGGAGGTAATCACCTTCGGATGCTCCGACGCTTTTTGGCTCCAAACGTTTCTCCAAAAGCGCCTGAATGAAATGGGTTGGGAGGTACCCGTACTGGAGGGGTATAGCTGCGCCATAGTGCTGGCCAAGCTGTTTGTCGATTTGGGGGTCGATGCCAGCGGGCTCAACTTCCCAAGGGAACGCCCGAAGCAGTGGCGAAGGAAGAAAACCTTTTGAGCATGGATACTTTTTTCCAGCCCACAGTGGGGGGGGTGCTGAGTGCAGTCAGACCTTCATTTACCAGTTAAGCTTTAACAGGACCCTCACTCACCAAAGTCTTGCCCCGGGCATCATCGCCCGAAATAAAAGGTTGAGAGGTTGGACAAATACGCTGGCAGTCTTTTTCAGTACGCCTTTCGATAAAGTTCTACTATTTCCTCTAATGAGGCTTTTCTGGGATTATTATCGGGACTTCCACTGGCCAAAGCATCTTTTGCCATTTGTTCTACAACCTTATTGAACTTTCCCTCATCAACTCCAAGCCCCTCCAGAGAAGGGATTTTGAGGCTCTCTACTAATCTCTGAACTGCTTTCGCAGCCAAATAAGCGGCATCCATGAGGGAGAGTCCATGAGTATTTTCTCCCATGGCCTGGGCAATATAAGCATACTTCCTTGCATTTCCTAAAATGCTAAACTCCACAACGGTAGCAAGAAGAGTCGCATTGGCGATTCCATGGGGAATATGAAAATAAGCTCCCAAGGGTCTTGCCATTCCATGAACGAGCGCAACTGAAGAATTGGAAAAGGCCAAACCCGCTTCCAGAGCAGCCGTCATCATATGGGCTCTGGCCTCGATATTTGTTCCATCCGACCATGCCTGGGGAAGATTCTCTGAGATGAGTTTGATTGCATGGAGAGATAATGCATCAGTGATAGGGTGTGCCTTTACTGAGACATAGGCTTCAATCGCATGGGTCAATGCGTCGAGACCCGTGGAAGCGGTGATGTTCTGTGGCATCTGCAAAGTCAACTGGGGATCTACTAAGGCAATTCTGGGAACGATATGGGGACTCTTGATAAGCATCTTTACATCGCGCGCGGAATCGGTAATGATCGTGCCTGCGGTAACTTCACTGCCCGTTCCAGCAGTGGTGGGAATTGCTATATGCGATATACCAGGGTTATTAATCTTATTGATTCCCTCTAAAGAATT